>JBPCRR010000120.1:0-7272 GCA_050996645.1 Acidimicrobiales bacterium
ACCGGACCCTGGAGGCGATCGCCTCGCTCCGACCTGACTGCCCCGAAGCTTTGCTCGACATCCCGGGCCTGGGCCCAGTCAAGGCCGCCAGGTACGGGTCCAGCATCTTGGCGATCGTTGGCAAGGAGGCCGTGGCGGGCTAGATTTTCCAGCTCAGCCCTGCCGGGTTCGTCGTTGATCGACCGGGCTACAACGGCTATCATCTGGCCCGTGAGCGCGTGGTACTCCATCGAGGTATTCGACGGCGCCACGTCCGCGACCCTGTGGGCGGAGGTGTACGGTGACGCGCTCGTCGAAGCCGCCGTGACGTCCGGGGCCGCCGATTGGGCCTGGCACCACCACACCTGGGGCGTCCTGCTCGAGTTGGAGTTCGCCGACGACGAGGCCTGGGGGCGTTTCCGAGAGTTGCCAGCGGTCGAGGCGGCCATCGAGAAGGTCCCCGATCCGGTCACCGGCGTGATCATGTACCGCGGCCGCGGAGGCAGCTCGGGGCGCGCCCAGCCACGGCGGCCCAAGCCGCTCGCCGGCTCGGGCTCCGTCGCGCTTCCCCTCCCGTGGGAGCTCGACGCGGAGCCCAACCTCAGCATCTGGTCGCTGCTCGGTGAGGCTGCGCCGGTCCCGGCTTTCGCCGGACAGCGTCGCTAAAAGCCCAGCCGACGACGACAGTCAGCCCAGCCCGACGACGGCGTCAGCCCAGCCGGCCTGCCGTGGCGTCACCCAGGTGGCGGCGGCTCTCCCAGCCGGCGGTGGTTGGCCAGCGCCTCGAAGCGCTCCGGGCTCACCGATATGAACAGGCCCTCGGCTTCGGCGGTGACCCTTCCGTCAGCCTCCATGGTCCCCGAGGTGAAGACCTTGCGCCCCTCGATCGACTCCAGCCTCCCGACCAGGCGCAGCGGCACCCGGAGCGGAGTGGGCAGGCGGTAGCGCACCGTCAGCGTCCCGGTCATCCCGACCCGCCCCGACAGGGACTGCGTCAGGCCCAGGACCTCGTCGAACACCGCGGCTATGTAGCCGCCGTGGACGCAGCCGGGGGGTCCCTCGTAGGGAGCCCCGAACTGCACGGTAGCCACCACCTCGTCACCGACCACGTCCATCTTGAGCGGCGGGGCGAGCGGGTTTGCCAGGCCCGCCAGCGGCGACCAGTCGAAGAACGACACCGACCGGCCGGCGTTCGCAGCTTCGGAGAAGCCTTCGAACTCCCTCCCGGCGGGGTGCGCGCGCAGCGCCGCCACGACCTCGTCCAGGCGGTCGGCTATGGCTTCGAGCGCGCCCGCCGGCGCGTTGGACGACACCAGCGCCTCGATCACCGACCGCACGGAGACACCGGCTCGCACCGCCGCTGCGTGGCGCTCGCCGACCTGCTGGGCCCTTGCCTCGGCCAAGCCTTCGCGGAGTCTCTGCGGATCGATCGATACCGCGTCGATCGATACTGGATCGGGCGATACTGCGTCGGGCGATACTGCGTCGGGCTCGCTCATGCGGCGTCGACGAGCAGAGGCGCGTGGTCGGAGGGAAGCTTACCCTTGCGGGCGTTGCGGTCGACCAACGCCCATCGAACCCGCTCCGCCAGCACTTCGGACATGAGCACGAGGTCTATGCGCATCCCCCGGTGTTCGTGGAAGTCCCCCGCCCGGTAGTCCCAGTAGGTGTACAGACGGCCCTCGGGGTAGCAGCGCCGGAACGCGTCCTGGAGGCCCCATGACTCCAGCGCGCCGAGCGCGTCCCTCTCGGCTGGCGTCACGTGGGTGGAGCCGACGAAGGCCTTCGGGTCCCACACGTCGGCGTCGGTGGGAGCGATGTTGAAGTCACCGCACACGGCCACGGGGTCGGCCGGGTCGGCGACCAACGAGAGGTGCCGGCGCAGCTTGTCCAACCACTCGAGCTTGTACTTGTAGTGGGGATCGGCGACGGAGCGGCCGTTTGGCACGTAAACACTGACGACGGTCGTCGCGCCGCAGCGGGCGGTGATCAGCCTGGTGTCCTGGTCAGCGCCGAGGTCCCCGGCGAAGCCCGCAGCGATCTGCTCCACACCCACCCGGGAGGCGATGGCCACCCCGTTCCACCGGCCGTCGCCGTGATGCACCGTGTCGTACCCGAGCGATGAGAAGGCAAGGTGGGGAAAGGAGGCATCGCTCATCTTGGTCTCCTGCATGCACAAGACGTCTGGCTTGGCATAGGAGAGCCACTCCTCCACCCTCGCCAAACGGGCCTTCAGCGAGTTGACGTTCCAGGTGGCGATCCTCATCGGGGGGCCATCGTAGGCTCCGCCGGCCCCTTGGCACGCATGCGCGGGGGTCTGACAGAGTTGGCCCCGATGTTCGATGAGCTGCTGGCCGCCAACCGCTCCTACGCCGCCGAGTTCCACCTCCGGGGGATCCCGGCGAGAGCCGCCAAGGGCTTCTGCCTGCTGACCTGCATGGACAGCCGCATCGAGCCCCTCGTGATGCTGGGACTGCGTCCTGGCGACGCCAAGATCCTGCGAAACGCCGGAGGCAGGGTCACCCCCGACGTGCTGCGCTCGCTGGTGCTCGCCACCACCTACCTCGGCGTGACCCGGGTGGCGGTGATGCACCACACAGACTGCGCCCTCGCCCGCCACGACGAGGCGGAGATCCGTGCTGGGCTTCCACCGAGCCAACGGGCACACACCGAAGGTTGGGACTTCCTCACCATGCCCGACCCAGACGCAGCCTTGCTCGCCGACGTCGCAGCGGCGCGGTCATGCGGAGGCCTCGCGGCGGGCACCGAGGTCGAAGGATGGCGCTACGACGTCGCCACCGGGGCGATCTCCCGGGTCGTCCCCGGCTAGGGCCGGACCTCGTAGTAGAGGTTGGCCGGGTCGTCGAAGTCGTGCACCACGAAGGTCGAGAATCCCGCCTCCTTGCACATGGCCTCAGCCAGCTGAGGGTGGAGGCCGAGGGTGCCCAAGCCGGCCCCGCCAGCTTCCGACAGCGCAGACGACATGCACGTGGCGACGGAGGTCGCGTACATCAGAGCCAGGACCGGGTTGCGCTGGTTGTCGGCCCAGGTGGGGCCGCACTTGATGTCCTTGATCAGCAGCACTCCGGTGGGCGCCACGCTGCGGCGTATCGCTGCCAGAGCTTCCTTCGGTCTGGGCATGTCGTGGATGCAGTCCAAGGCCAGGATGAGGTCATAGGTGGGTACCGCGGGCAGGTCCTCGGCGCCGGCCAGGTGCAAGGTGACGTTTGTCGCCCCCGCCTCGGCGGCTCGCTGGCGGGCGGTTTCGATGGCGTGCACCGACGGGTCGTAGCCATCGAGGAGCGCCTTGGGAAACTCTGCAGCCAGGGCCAGGAGCGCGACCCCCGCTCCGCAGCCGACGTCGGCGACGTTTCCGCCAGAGTCGAGGCGCTCGACCACCCCGTCGAGGGCCGGCAACACCCGCGGCACCAGCGCCAAACGGGACCACGGCCCGAGCATGCGTTCCACCGCGTGCGCGGCGGAGGGACCGAGGTCGTCGTAGCTGAGCCCGACGCCCGTTCGAAACGCCTCCGCCAGGCGATCCACAACCTCGGGTGCGGCGACCCCGCCTCGAAACGCACCGGCCGCGAACCACAGGCTTCCGACGTCGTCGGCGAGTACCTCTTTGGCCTCGGGGGTCAGCTCGAAGCGCTCCCCGTCCTCGGTGTCGAGCAGGCCGGCCGCGGCCTGGCTCCGCGCCCACTCGAGGACCCACCGGGGATGGGTGCCCGAGCGCTGCGCGATCTGCTCGGCGGTCATGGGGCCCTCCCCCGCCATCGAGCGGTACAGACCGAGCCGGTCACCAAGGTGGATCATCAGCGCCACCGCCTCGCCCTCTTTGTACTTCCAGACCCGAAGCGCCAGCGCACCGAGGCGGTCCGGGTCGACGCCCCTCCGGGGCTCAGGCATCGACGATCTCGATGCGGATGCGCTTGTTGCCCTTTCCCTTCGACTCGGTCTTGCGGACCACGACCCGACCCACCTCCGCCGTCGAGCGTACGTGGGTCCCGCCGTCGGCCTGCTTGTCCAGGCCCACAATGTCGACGGCCCTGATCTCAGCCACCTCGGCGGGTATCAAGCTGACCTTGGTGCGGATCAAGTCCTGGTCGGCCAGCGCGACACCCCGCGGCAGGAAGCTCACCTCGATTAGCCGGTCGGCCTCCAGCTCGGCGTTGACCAACCGCTCGACCTCCGCGCCGAACCCCGCGGGAAGGGGGTCGAACTCGAAGTCCATGCGGGCTGCCAGCGGCTCCATGTTGCCGCCGGTGACCGGCGTCGCCCAGCGGTGCCAGATCACCCCGCAAAGGACGTGAAGGGCGGTATGGGTGCGCATCAGGTCGTGACGGCGCTGCCAGTCGATCACGCCGCGGACGCGCTCGCCCACCCTCGGCAGGTCGCCCTCGGCGTCGACGGTATGCCAGACCTCGTCACCTTCCTTTCGGACCTCTGTGACCCGAAGCGCCCCGAGCGATCCCCGGTCGCTCGGCTGGCCGCCTCCGGTCGGATAGAAGACCGTTCGGTCCAACGAGACGCGCCTTCCGGCAGGGTTGACCGCTGTCACCGATGCCTCCATCTCACGGAGGTAGGCATCGCGCAGGTAGAGCAGGTCGACCATCGTGGCGACAATCTTGCCCGCTGCGTGTCACGACGGCGAGCCCGCCGCGAGGACGGCCCGCCAGATCTGGCTGGCGTCGCCGTTGACCATCGTCACGACCACCTGGGTCCGGGATGCGGCCACGACCACCCGGCGCAGCCCTGGCAGGGCCGGCCCTCTGGGGGCATTGACCGACCGCCAGCGACCCGGCGCGCCGTGGACCAGAGGGGCCTCCCACACCGCGGGGCCGCCGTCAGCAACCCCGACCGCCACCACCTCGTTGCTCGACACGGCCACTCCCGAAACCGCCGCATCCTTGTGCCCGCTCGGAATGGGGAGTGGCATTGCACGCAGCTCGAGCTTGGTGTTCACCACCCAGACAAAGGGCCGCTCACCGCCCGAAGCGCCACGGGTCCCCCCGATGATCCAACCCGAGCCTTGGTCCCTCACCGCGCTCAAGACGGTCCGCGGCCCTGCGTTCAAGTTGGCGTCGGCGGCGAACAGCCGCTGCCACCGCGCACCAGAGGTCGAGTACCAGATCGCACCCCGCTGGTAGGTGGGCCGGGCTGGATCGGGGGCGTCAGCCGTGCCGGCCAGGAGCAGACCGGAGGTGTTGTCAGCCACGTCGTTGGCAAAGGGGATCTCACCTTGCGCCCCGGCGAAAGAAGGGTCCTGGTCGTTGCGGCGCCACTGCGTTCCATCGTCGGACTGCCAGACCGTGGCTATCGCGTGTCCCCTAAAATGCGACCAGGTCCCGGCGATCGTAAAGCCGTGCGGGCCGGCGGTGATGCCGCCGAGCCCCACTATGTACGGTCCCCCGAAAAACTCCCGGTTCTCCAGTTGCTCCTGCCACACGCCGCCAGTGCCTGCGCTCAGCCAGGTCGACGGGCGCGGGTATCCCTCTCCGGGGCTCGGTCTGGATCCGAAAGCCACCGCCTGGGCGCCCCGGCGCGCAAAGCCGAGGATCGCCTCGAATGGCCCGTCTCGACCCGGTACCGGCTCCATAGTGTTCGCTCGCCACGGGCCCGCCGGCGAGGTGGCCGACCAGACAGCCACGTGGGTGGCGGCGCCGGGCGTGAAGCTCTGGACGCCGGGAATGAAGCTCTGGGCGCCGGGCGTGAAGCTCTGGGTGCCGGCGGTCAGGGTCTCGCCGCCTGCCAGCCAGAGTTGACCCGCGCCGCCGGCGCTCACGGCAGTGACCTGGAGTCCGACACTTCCTGGGGGCGTCGCAAATCTGGTGTCGTCGACCCGCAGCCAGTGCAGCGCGACAGCCGAGGTGTGCCTGCAGCCCGCGAGGCTCGCCGCCACCAAGGCCGCCGCTGCCGCGACGGTCGCGCTCAGAAGCCGCGACCTGCGGCCTTTACCTCCCCTGCGCCTCGAGGGCGCGCCTCGCTGGCCCATCGTGACCACTATGGCGCGTCCCGTCGACGGCGACCAAGGCCCTCCGCTCGGCGTGCACAGCCCTGGACGGCTGTCGGCGCTCCCTACCCTCGTTTGGCGCCAGAACCCTTCAGCGCGGCGGCCTTCGTCGGGCGACCCGAGCGCGCCGCTTTCGGGGTGCTGGTTGCCTTGGCCGCCGCCGGGGTGCTCTTGGTGGGCGCCTTCTTGCTGGGCTCCTTCCTTGACGGCGTGCTCCTCGCGGGCGGGGCCGCCGCCTTCGCAGCCTTGTCCGGCTTCGCAACCTTGGCCGGCGCGGCCTCCTTCGCCAGAGCCTTCTTCGGCGAGGCGGCCTTTTTCGGTGAGGCGGCCTCCTTCAGCGCGGCGGCCTTCTTCACCGAGGCCCCCTTCTTCACCGAAGCGGCCTTCTTGGCCGGAGCCTTCCCCGCCGACGCCGCCTTCTTGGCGGGAGCCTTCCCCGCCGACGCCGCCTTCTTCGGCGTCGAGGCCGCCCTCCGGCGCCGCGGGGTGGAGACCCCATCGCCATGGGCTGGTGGCCCGCCCGTGGGTTCGCCGTCGTTCGGGTCGGGGCGGATCTCGGCTTCTACGGTCTCATCGGTCGGCGCGCCTGCGAGGCGGGCATAGCCGGGAAGCGCCAGCTCGACACCCCTGCGAAGCGGATCCAGGGCTTGGACCACAAAGGTCCGGACCTCGCCTTTGCTCATCACCTCGCGGGCGCTGCGCGGCGGTGGCTCTCCCATTGCCGACAGCGGGATGTAGCAACGGGTGCCTTCCACATCCACGAAGGCGCCGTGGGAAGAGAAGGCCTCCACAGTCCCGGTGATCTCGGCACCCAAGGGATGCGCGGCGATGAAGGTTATGAACGTCAACGGAGCATTCACCGGCTCCGCGGGCGGCTCGGCGCTACGCCCGCGCCGGCGACGCTGGCCAGCGGCGGGTTCCACGGCCTCCTCGATGGCGACGGCGATGGCGTTGGCGACCTTCTTTCCCCGCCCCCTCCCGCGGGCGGCCGCCAGGTCCAGGCCGCTCAGGCTCTCGGCCCCCCCGGGGTCCTTTTCGCGCTTGGCCTCTTTGACCGCCTCCCTGCTCTTGGGGCCGCGAACCGGGGTGCGGGGGGTGAAGATCCACCCCACCCCGGGCACCGGCTTGCCGCCTATGA
Organism: Acidimicrobiales bacterium; assembly: GCA_050996645.1. Classification (GTDB taxonomy): domain Bacteria; phylum Actinomycetota; class Acidimicrobiia; order Acidimicrobiales; family Palsa-688; genus JBPCRR01. The sequence continues at coordinate 7,131 of JBPCRR010000120.1, forward strand.
GCCGTCCCTTCTCGAAGAGCCAGTCGTGCTCGCCGTGAAACTCCTGGAAGGAGTCGTTGGAGAGAACGGTGGCGGCGATCTTGTCGGCGATTCGAAGCAGGAAGGCGTCGCCACGACCGATGGCGCCCGCCGGCGGCGAGAC
>JBPCRR010000129.1:0-9158 GCA_050996645.1 Acidimicrobiales bacterium
GACTCCAGCAGCGCCGCGACGCCCGCCGCGGCTCGGGCGAGCGCCTGGGATACATGCGGGGCGGTTTCCGCCTCCTGTTCCGTGCCCTGGAGGCTGACCTCGGGGCCGCGGGAGTGGTAGTGCGAACCGGAGCCAGGGTCGAGCGGATACTGGTTGAAGGCGGGAGAGCCACGGGTGTCGTCGTCGGGGAGGAAGGGCTGGAGGCCGACGCCGTCCTGTTCGCCGGGACTCTGCCGCGTCTCGTCGGGCTGGTCCCACACGAGCTCGTCGCCCCGCAGTGGCGTGACGCCGTCGGGCTGGGGTGCGTCTGCGTGATCGTCGACCTGCCGCGCGCCCTCACCCCGGTGTTCTGGACCAATGTCTGCGACGACGACATTCCCTTCGGTGGGATCATCGAGCACACCAATCTGGTCCCGACCAGCTGGTACGGCGGGCGCCACGTGGTGTACCTGAGCCGCTATTTCGCCCCCGAGGAGGACATCGCCACCGCCGACCTGGAGACGGTGACCAAGGAGTGGCTCGAGGCGTGCGAGCGCCTGTTCCCGCACTTCTCGGCCGCCGACGTCGGGGACCTCAAGGTGTTTCGGACGCCCTACGGAGCTCCGCTGGTCTCGTACCCGTACCTGCCGCGGATCGCCCCGGTTGCGAGCCACATTCCCGGCGTGTACGTGGCGACCACGGCGCAGATCTACCCCCAGGATCGCGGCATGAGCGAGGGCATCAAGCGGGGCGTCCAGGCCGCCGAGCTCATCCTGGCCACGGGATGGATGTGCCCCGTCTGCCACGGGCGAGACCGGGCGGACCTGTACGGCGTGCCGGCTGAAGGGTCCGAGGGCGGAGTGGACGCGGTCAGCTTCCGCCCGAGCTCCGACCGGTACGGGCAGACCGCCGGGCGGCTGGTCAGATGCACCACCTGCGGCCACGCCTCGCTCCTCGACCCGCCGGCTCCCCAAGCCGTCTCCGAGGCCTACGCCGAGGCCGCCGATGAGGTCTCGCTGCGGGAGGAGCCAGGCCAGGTCGAAACGGCGCGGCGGGCCCTCGGCCGGGTGGAACGGCAGGTTGCGCCAGGTCGCCTGCTCGACGTGGGGTGCTGGACGGGCTCGTTCCTGGAGGCTGGCCGCCAGCGGGGATGGCAGGCACGCGGCGTCGAGCCTTCCACCTGGGCCGCGGCTCGGGCGGCGGCCCGAGGCCTCGACGTGGAAGCGACGACGCTCGACGAGGCCGATCTCGCGCCGGAGTCGTTCGACCTGGTGGTGGCCTGCGACGTGCTGGAGCACCTGCTCGACCCGGCCGCGGCCCTCAGTCGTATCGGCGCGGTCCTCAGACCTGGGGGGATCCTGTACCTGACGGTCCCCGATGCCGGAAGCCGCCTGGCCCGGGTGATGGGCCGCCGCTGGTGGTCGGTTCTGCCGATGCACGTGCAGTACTACACCCGCGCCTCGATGACGCGCCTGTTGGACCGGGCGGGATTCTCGGTCACCGAGATGGCGACCCATCCCAAGGTATTCTCGGCGGGCTATTACGCCGAGCGGCTGGCGTCATTTGTTCCGGGCACCGCCGGCATCGTGACCCTGGCCGGGCGCCTCAGGATCGCGGGGCGGCTCGTCGCCCCGGACTTCCGGGACCGCTTGCAGGCGATCGCGACCAGACGATGAACCAGTCCGTTCAATGGGCACCAGGGGCGGTCCCCAACGTGCTGCCCGCCTACTTCGACATCATGGCGCGTCACGCTCGCGACCACTGGTGGTACCAAAATCGGAGGGAGTGGCTCACCGAGCTGCTCAAGGACCGGGTCCGGGTGGGCGGCCGGGCAGTCGACGTCGGCTGTGGCACGGGCGAGACGTTGGCCGCCCTCTCCCGGACGGGACTGGCAAGCCCGGTCGGGACCGATCTCAGTCAGTACGTCCTCAAGCATGCTTGCATCCGGTCACCGTTCTCCCTGCTCCGGTCGAGCGCCGAGAATCTTCCCTTCGCCGATGGCAGCTTCGCCTGCCTTACGAGCCTGGACGTGATCGAGCATCTCGACGACGATCTTAAGGCGGTGGAGGAGTACATCCGGGTGGTCGAGCCGGGCGGGACGGTGGTGCTGATGACGCCCGCATATCAGTGGATGTGGAGCGAGCACGACGAGCGCGCCGGGCACCGCAGGCGTTACACCGCTCGCCGACTCACCACCCTCGCCCGCCAGGCTGGCCTGCAGGTGGAGTTCGTCAGCTACTTCAACTGGTTCCTGCTGCCGCCGGCGGCGGCCATCCGGCGCTCGCCGTTGCGTCGCCTGCGCCGACCGAGTGACGAGGACGTGTGCGACGGTGTTCCGAGTGTCAGCCGAGCTTTCGCCGCCCTGGCTCGCATGGAGCGGGCCGCGGCAAAACGATGGCGGATCCCGTTCGGGTTGTCGGTCGTCCTGGTCGCCCGGGTACCGGCGCGCTAGGGCGTCGCCACGGCAGGCGGGCCAGGTACGGTCGGGGCCGCGACGGTCACCGGTGGAATCGTCGTACTGGGAGGCGAGACCGGAAGGGTGGTCGGGGGGGTCGCCGGGACGGTCACCGGCGGCAAGGTGAGGTAGACGCGATTGCCGCCGGTCGTCCCGGCCAGGTGATAGCCGGCCGGAGACCACCCTGGGATCACGCCCGGCTGGCCGACAGGGCCGACGACTATCGCCACCGGCCGCGCCGCGCGCACCGCCCGGTCCAGCCCGGTGGCGGAGTTGATCGGCACCTCGCCGGCGGCTCCGGTTCCCGCACCAATCAAGTGGTGATTGAGCTTGGCTCCGAGGGTGAGGAAGATATTGGTGTCGCCGATGATCATGACCGGGCCCCGGGCGGTGCGCGCCGAAGCGGCGCGATCCCCGTTCGAACTCGCCGCGTTGGCGCTCGCCGCCAGAACCTGGTCGAGGGCAGTCGTATTCGGGGAGTGGCGCACGGCGAGGAGCGCCCCCGCGCCGACGAGAACAACCGTCGTCATCCCGATCACCGCAATCGGCTGTACCGCGGGCCGGGCACCGGGCCGGGGTACAGCCCCCGGCCGGGCCACCGGTCGGACCCAGGTGAGCCAATCCGTCTGCCAGAGCACCCCGGCCACCACGATCCCGACGAGGGCGCCGGCGGCGAGAATCGGTTTCGAGGCGTCCACGTCGGGATTGAAGCTCGACCCGTGAACGATCGACACGATGTCCGCGACGACAGCCGCCCAGGCCACGAGTTGCATCCAGACACTCGCCGCACAGGCGCAGATAGCCGCCAGCACCAAGGCGGCCAGCGCATAGCGAAGCTGCGACGCGATCAGGTAGGCCTGCCCCTGGGGACCCGTGTACGGCGTCGCCAGATAGGCGCCGAAGAACAGGACCGCCAGGGCGCCGCACAAGGCCAGGTGGGTGCGTTGCCGGAAGCGCCAGAACGCCAGCACCACGCCGGCGCACACCACGATCGGCGGCCCAACCAGGGTCCGCACCAGGTGGGTCCACACCCGCAACCCGTGGAGCTTGACCGTCACGATGTCGGTCGCCAACGACGTCGAGTATTGAGTGAGCGGGCTCACCCCGCCGGTCAGGACAGTGGTGCCGCCGATGCGGACCGGTTCGGGATAGATGGGGTTGCCGGTCTGGATCCCGGTCCGGACGAACCACAGGCCCGCCAGCGCGACGATGCCGGCGCCGATAACGGGTACCGCCCGCCAGCGCACGGCGCGCGGCAGGACGATCAACGCGAACACGACTACGCACGCGCCGGGAAGCAGGCCGGTGTCCTTGCTCCCGATCCCGATACCGAGGGCCAGCCCCGCGAGCAGGGGCCACCTCAGACGAGGGTCGGCGCGGCCCCGGAGGACAAAGGCCACGGCCGCGATCAGCCCCGAGGCGCTGGCCCAATCCGTCAGGGCGCTGTGCACCTGCGTCTGCCAGGAGAACGGGGCGAGGACGATGGTGGCGCCCCCGAGCAGCCCAGCCGAGGCCGATCGAATCAGCTGCTCACCGATCATCGCCGCGGATGCCAGTAGCAACAGACCGAACAGGAGGGTCGGCCAGCTGGCCAGCTGCCCCCCGTGGAAGGGTTGCATCACCCAGCTGGTGAGAAGCTCACCGTCGCTCGGGTAGGCGTTGGTGAAGTAGCCAGGGTCGGCCGGTGGCAGGTGCCACAGGTCGTGCACCCGCAGCCAGGAGGCGGCATTCGGAAGGTGGTAGCCGATGTCGTCGGAGTCGGTAGGCACGCCGCGAGCAGACAGCAACCCGGCCGTGATCGCGGCAAACGCCAGGACTCCCCCGAGCGCGGCGACCGGCGCACTCACCCGACCCGGCGCATCGCCAAGCCGGGCGGCAGGCGGGACCTTCCTCCATACCGCCGCGGCGATCGCCACGTGCACGGCGAGTACAACGGGCGCATGGAGGAGCACGACCGCGCCACACAGCAGCTCCACGCCGATCAGCTGGGTGAGACCCACGACCAGCGCGACAACCAGGTGGGCGGAGAAGGCATCCGATTGTTCCACCACCCGGCCCGACACCCGCCACGCCACGAACATGGCGGCCAATAGGCCGATGACGATGTAGCAGCTGCCGGCTACCGAGGTCCAGACGCTCATGAGCCGGCCGATGATACCAAGGCGGATGGCGCGGAATCCGGCATACGCGACGCATCCGAAACTGCGCTCGCCTCGGCTTCGCGCGATCATGCGGGCGACAGTGTCGAGCGCCCCGAAGTCGCCACCAATCCAGCCGCCGACGGAGCCGGCAGGCGAACGGCTGCTGGAAACCAGGCTCGGGCGCAAGCGCGGACGCATGGTATGGCAAGTCGTCAGGTACGTGGTCGGCCTCGGTCTGGCCGGCGTCGCCGCATGGGCGGTGGCGGGCAAGAGCGACGAGCTGAGCGGCAGCAGCGAGTACCTGGAGAACCTTCGCTGGGTGTGGGTGGTGGCGGCGGCGGCGGCCGAGGCGGCGTCGTACCTGGCGTTCGCCAGCCTGCAGCGCCGCCTGCTGCGCGCCGGCGGAGTCGACATACCCAAGCGGTCGATCCTGGGGATCACACTGGCCGGCAACGCCATCCAGAACTCCCTGCCCGCCGGGGTGGTCCTGGCGGCGGCGTATGCCTTCCGCCAGTTCCGCCGCTTCAGGGCGGACGAGGTCCTGGCCGGTTGGGTGATCGTCGCCATGACCGCTGCGTCGGTCATCACCCTGACGGTTATGGCAGCGGCGGGCCTCGGGCTCGCCGCCAGCACCGGGAGCGCCCTCGACCTGGTCGGGGTGATCCTCGGCGTCTTGGTGGTGGTGGCGCTACTCGTAGTCGCGTGGACAGAGCGAGAGAGGCTCATTCCCCGTGCGGCCGGCGTCCTGCGGCTGGCGCAGCGCTACCTGCACCGGCCCGCCGGCGACCCGGAGACGATCGTGGGTTCGGCCCTGCGGCGCCTGGCCGTGGTCACGCCGGGGCGTCGCGACTGGGCGTGGGCGATGTCGATGGGGGTGGCCAACTGGGTCCTCGACCTCACATGCCTGGTGTCGGCGTTCCTCGCCGTGGGCGTGGGGGTCCCATGGCGTGGGCTTCTGCTGGCCTACGGCGCCGCGCAGCTGGCCACCACCCTTCCCATCACCCCCGGAGGCCTGGGGGTGGTCGAGGGCAGCCTGACCGTGGCGCTGGTAGCCTTCGGTGGCGCGCAGGCCTCGACGGTGGCGGCCGTCCTGCTGTACCGCCTGTTCAACTTCTGGATCATGCTGCCAATCGGGTGGGGAGCTTGGGCGACGCTTGCCCTGGCCGCCCGCAGGCGGCTTGTCCGCACGAGACCGCCAGGAAACACCGACGTCATCGGAGCCCCCGCATGAGCCGAACAACGATCCGCGCTTTGGCCACCGCCATGGCCACCGCGGCCATCGTCGCGGGCGCGTCCTCCTGCGGGATCCCCCACCCGGGGATCTCCAACGGTTCGGTGACCGCCTGCTACCGCGCGATACCCACCGCTCTTACGGCGCTGCACAGCAAAGACGCCAAGTTCGTCGGCGTCCACCGGGTCACGGCCGACGCCTTGTCGAGGTCCCTCCCCGCCAACAAGCAGCAGCTGCTCAACAACGACACCGAGGTCTGCGCCGTCGCGTTCCACGGCACCTTCAACCCCGGCCAGGTCCAAGACGCCAACCCGTCGGCGCACGGCGACTACGCCGTCGTGCTTGTGACCTCCCGGCGCCTCAACCTGTTGGCCAGCTTCGTGCTCGACCACCTGCCAAAGCGGTTCAAGGGCCGCTTCGTCTAAGCCGCGGGTCTTCGGGGGTCAGCCGGTCAACAGCTCCCGGGCGCCGCGGTCGGTCGAGGGGTGGCGCAGCTTGGACATGGCCCGCGCCTCGATCTGGCGGATTCGCTCCCTCGTCAGGCTGAAGTGCTCGCCGACCTCGTCCAAAGTGCGCGGCTCCCCGCGGTCCAGCCCGAAGCGAAGCCGAAGGATCTCGCGCTCTCGCTCGTCGAGGGCGATCAGCATCTTGTTGACCTCACCTGACAGCAACGCCGCGGCTGCGGCATCGAAGGGCGACACCGCGGAGCGGTCTTCGACGACGTCGCCGAGCTCCGCGTCGCCATCCTCGCGAAGTGGCTCCGACAGCGAGAGGGGTTCCGCAGCGTGACGCAGTATCTCGGTGACCTTGTCCTCTTCGAGCTCGAGGTCAACCGCCAGCTCCGCCACCGTCGGGCGCCGACCGAGCTGGCCCTCCAGCCGTCCCCGGGCCTTGGTCACCCGGGTGAGCAGATCCCCGGCGTGCACCGGGAGGCGCACCGTGCGTCCTGTGTTCGCGATGCCGCGGGTGATGGCCTGGCGGATCCACCAGGTCGCATACGTGGAGAACTTGAAGCCCTTGCGCCAGTCGAACTTCTCGACTGCGTGCATCAGACCGAGGTTGCCCTCCTGCACCAGGTCGAGCAACGGGAGCTCCGCGGCCTGGTACTTCTTCGCGATGGACACGACCAGGCGGAGGTTTGCCTTTACGAAGGTCTCGGCAGCCTCGTCCCCGTCTCTAACCGTGCGGCGCAGCTCCCGCTTGCGCGCTGCGGTGAGTGCCTGCCCCGAGGTCATCCCGGCACGCGCGTCGCGTCCGGCCTCGATCGCCTGGGCCAGGCGAGCCTCGTCGTCCTTGGTGGGCAGGGCGTGCTTGCCGATGTCGTTCAGATAGAGGCGAACAAGGTCTTCCTCCGGCTGAGCGGCGTGATTGTTTGGCAACTGGTCCTGGTCCTCTCGACTGGGTCGTCTGGGCCGCGCCCCCCGTGCTGGTCCGAGCCGGGTAAGCATGCGCGCTTCGCCACGGCAAACGCCGGGTGTCCAGAATACCCGAGAGTTGCGCCCGCGTGAAGGGGCAATTGCCCAGGCGTAGCAAAATCGGACCTGCTCAGGGCCAGCCTAGCCGGGGCGGGGACCGCTCACCACCGCCCCGCCGCGCTCGATCCAGCCGTTGGTGCCTCCCGCCACCGAGACCGCCGCCCGCCCGGCGTCCACCAGCCCCTTGGCCGCTGCCAGGCTGCGCCCGCCCGCCGCGCAGATCACGTACAGGGGCGAGGCATCGGGCACCTCACCGAGGCGGTCGGCGAGCTCTCCGAGGGGGATCAGCACGGCCCCAGGGACGTGGACCGACTCGTACTCGTCGGGGTTGCGCACGTCGAGCACGACCGCGCCCGCTTCGTAGGCAGCCGCGAAAGTGTCCAGGTCCGTTTCGAGGGCGGGGGATTGTTCATCCATGGAAGCCATTGTGCCCAATCACGTGTGGTCGTCACGGCGAGAGGCGCTCGAGGACCCACGACAGGCCGTCGCGAGAGAGGCCAGCGCGGCGGTACACAACCCGGTCGTGCAGGCGGTCGGGTCTGTGCTGCCAGAACTCGACCTCGGCGGGCACCACCCGGTAGCCGCCCCACCACGCCGGCCTCGGCACGGCGCCTCCGGAGAAGCGCGCTTCGGCTTCGGCCAGGCGGGCTTCGAGCGCCTCTCGGCCGGCGATGGGTCGGCTCTGATCCGACGCCCACGCGCCGAGCTGCGAGCCCCGGGCCCGGGTGTCCCAGTACAGGTCGGCCTCATGGTGGCCCACCCGCTCCACCGGGCCGCTCACCCGGACCTGGCGGCTGAGACGTTGCCAACGAAAGCCGATCGCGGCCACGGGGTTCGACCCAAGCTCCAGGCCCTTGCGGCTGTACTCGTTGGTGTAGAAGCTGAACCCGCGCTCGTCGGCCGCCTTGAGCAGCACCCATCGCAGCGACGGGACCCCTCCGTCGGTGGCGGTCGCCAACGCCATGGCTTCTGGCTCGGGCTCGCCTGACTCCTGTGCCTCGCCGTACCAGCGCCGCCACTGCTCCATCGGATCGGGCGCCATGTCCCGCTCCCGGAGCGGGGTGAAGTCCCGTTCCGGGACGTCTCTCACAACGGCTCTATCCCGATGTCATCCCAAGTCAAACGCGGGACCCACCGGATCCCCGCCGCCTCGAACCTTTCCCCTACCTTCGGGCTTCGATCGAGCAAGGCGGTGGCGGCGACCACCTCGACGTCCAGGTCGACCACGCGCTCGACCGCCTTCAACAGCGAGCCGCCGGTGGACACCACGTCCTCCACGATCAGCACCCGGTCCCCCGGCTGCAGGCGCCGGCCCTCCACCCACGCGCCTCGACCGTGGCCCTTGGCCTCCTTGCGCACCGAGAACCACCCGGCGCCCGACAGCAGGGCGACCCCGTGGGCGAGCGCGTCGGCGCCCATAGTCGGGCCCCCGACGGCATCGAAGGGCTGGTCCACCGCCTCGATCATCGCCTCGCACGCCTGTCGCAGCGCGGGGCCGGTCGCGACCGCGTGCTTGCCGTCGACGTAGTTATGGCTCGTCGCGCCGGAGGAGAGGGTGAACGGCTCGGGGCGGTGTTCATAACCGTGGGTGCGCACCAGCTCGGCGAGCTCGCGCCGCGTCTGCGCTGACAGGGGCATGGCCGACGAGTCTAGGGACGCCCCCCGCGGGCCCGTCCGCCGCTGCAGCGCGCGACGTTCAGCGCGGCAGGGAGGCCGTGGGCACCAGCTGCGGCGGCAGCACCTCAGCGTGCACGATCGTGAGTCGCCGGGTGGCCCGGGTCATGGCCACGTACAACGCCCGCATCCCCTGGATGCTCTCGCTCGCGAGCCGGGCCGGCTCGACCACGACGACCGAATCGAACTCCAGGCCCTTGGCC
>JBPCRR010000192.1:0-9192 GCA_050996645.1 Acidimicrobiales bacterium
GCTGGTCGCCGTCTATACCGCCGATCACGCCGACGATCTGTACCGGGTGTGGGAGACCGAGCGGCCCTTCGAGCTGCACCTCGAGGGGGTCGTCGTCAACGGTCGGGCCGATGTGATCTTGGACTATGAGGGCGGGGTGCCGACCGCTTTGGCCATCGTCGACTACAAGACCTCGACCACCGGTGTGGTCGCCGACCATGCTCTGCAGTTGCAGGTATACGCCGACGCCGGGAGGAGGGAGGGGCTTGATGTGCGGGCGGCGTATGTTCACGACCTCAAAGCCACCCGGCGGGTGGCGGTCGACGTCGGGCCGGCAGCGGTCGAGGCCGCCGAGTCGCTCGTCGCCGAAGCCGCTTCCCGGTTGCGGGCCCGGGAGTATGTGGCCAATCCCGGGGAGCGGTGCCGGCGCTGCGAGGTGCGGCTGATCTGCCGGTCGTCTGCGGTGTGAGCCGGTGAGCGATGACGGGGTGGGTTCGTGGAGGGTGGTGTACGAGCGCACCGGCACCGGGTGGAGCGCCTATGCGCCGGACCTGCCCGGGGTGGGCGTGGCCGGCGCCACCCGCGAGGAGACCGAGCGGCTGATCGGTGAAGCCAGCGCCTTCCACCTCGAAGCGCTTGCCGAGGAGGGCTGACCGGCCCTAGGCAGCTTCTGACAGGGTGCAGCCTCCACTACGCCGCGGGGAGTCCTCAGTTGGGCAGCGTGCCTCAGCTCGCTTCGAGGTGTTGGCGGAGGGCTTCCCTGATTACCTCCGAGACCGCCACGCCTTCGTCGTTGGCTCGGCGGACCAGCCGCTCCTTGAGATCAGGATCGAGGCGGACAGACTCAACCGTCGAAGGCTCAACGCCCAAGCGGGGCCGGCCACGCTTTCCCCTCCGGGCCATGAGCTCATCGACGTCGTAGCCCCGCTCGGCTTCGTCGGCGAACTGTTCGATCAGGTCGTCGGTAATGGGCACGCCCGCCTCGGTATGGCCATAGATCCGGTTGGTCATGGGCCGAGCAACTTTCGGTATTTGGGGCGGATAGGCATGGCGTGAATGATCATCTCGTCACCACCGGCGGGAACAAGAACGACGACCTCAAGCAGATTCGCAGCGCGGTTGGGGCCGATGACCAGCCAACGATCGGGCTCCTCGCCGAGGTCCTCGACGGCCATCGAGTGTTCGACGGCGTGAAGTGCGTCGGCATCGGCAACGCCGTGCCGGCGAGCCGATGGCAAGACTTCCACACGTCATTACTGTACTACAAAAGGGATTGCGTAGGCTCATGCTTGATGGCAGACAACGCCGACAGGAGCGAAGGAAGGCAGCGGGCAAGGTTTGTGGCGGTCCTGGGCGCCCGCTTTTCCCATGCCGTCTACGGTGCCCGCCCTCTGGCGGCTAGCTCGGTGAGGCAATTCGGACCCAACTCCCTCCAGATGAGAGAGACAAGCTTCCGCCCCGGAGAATTCACTGGGGCCGATTTGAGGAGTGGCCTCAAACCCTCCGTCGGTAGGAGCACCTAACTCGATAGGTTCGCACCGTGCCTATTCCTCGCCTCACCCCGCGGCTTCCTCATGCCGGCGATCCACCGGGCCCATTTGCTCCGGATGGAGCCAGCCGGAAACTACGATTGCTCCTCCAGCTGCCTCCGGAGCAACGGCGGCCCGACGACAGCGTGACCCACTGGCAGGTCTTGGGAGTACCCAATCCTGGCCGGTTGTTGTGGTCGCTATGTGAGCGCGATGACATCGAGGTCTACTGGCTTGCCACGACCATTGATCAGGCTGGTATAGGCGCTGTCTGCCTCCAGGAAGTCGACGGCGGCCACGACCAGCTGCCTTTCGTCGTATGGCAGGCGAACAGCAGATCCTTGATGGCGGTGTGGCCGTATAGCCAGTGGATAACACTTTCTGCGGCGAGCGCGGCTCAATCCGTCCGGGACCCGACTGCCTGGCTTGGCGAGGTGATCGCATGTCGAGTAGCGGTCGAACTGAGAGTCGACTTCCTCGTGACAGCGGATGAATCGCTGTTGTCGGCACGCGAGCCATTTGTGCGCGAAGCGAATCCGCTCTCGGTCGACGAGGCCCTGGCTGCAGTAGGGCTGTATCTCCGGCGACGTGGCGAGTTCCCGATCGTCCCGCCCGCATCCTTGACGATGGGCGAACACCTCATGCTCTGGTCGGCAGTGCGATCGCAGTTGCCGGCCGGTTGGCGGTGGGGCAGTGCCCTGGTCGCCCACAGCCAGGCGGTTCGGAAGGACTCGCCTCTTCTCTTGTTCGGCTCCTTGCACGAAAGACTCGTCCGGGTACTGCGCTATAGGGGGGCTCCATGCTGCTCTCCTGGTGCCGCAGTCCAACGAGACGGCCGACCGAGCAACCGAGGCGTTCGACAATTTGATGGTCAACCTGGTCGGGGCTTTTGATGCGGCTGCTCGAGTCGCTCACCTCGCTGTAGGTCTGGAGCCGAGTGACCGCCATCAAGCTGGTTGGCAACGCCGACAGTGGCGTAGCAAGGTCGCTGCCGTGGCCAAGCCGCTCGCGGACGTCTTCGCCAGCAATTCACCCGCATCCGACCTGTTTGTCGTATGTCGCGTGTTACGCAACACGGTGCATGGCGAAGGGCTTCAGACATCCGGCATTGCGTCGGGTGGAGGACCGTCCCAGACGCGTATCGCACTACCCGAGGATGATGCCCAGGACCTTGCGTGCATTCTTGACCGTCTGGGTGGGAAGCAAGCCTGGGGTTTGCGAGACCCTGCCTGCCGTCGCCCGGACCCGGAGCCGCTCACGTTTGTCGAACGGTTGCTGCCGGACGCCTTCCGCCTCCTGAACGAGCTGCTGCGTCTTACCCCAGTCGAGCAACTGAGCGGTGTCGACGCGGCAGAGCTAACGGTCGGGCCGCCGGAGGATCTGCAGTTCGGACTTGGAACTCGGACCAGAGCCAGTTTGCTTCTGGGCCTTTCCTCGCCAGCGCTGTAGGGAGTAGCGAGGTCCGGCAATGAGTCAGCCGTCAGACAGCGAACACCCTCATGACCTCGTCGCCGTAGTCGTTGATGACCTTGACGGCGATCTTGCCGGTCTCGGGCCTGTCGAAAGGTCGGGACTCGGTCAGGTACAGCGAGGCCCAGGCGTCCTCGTCGATGTCGGCCTTGAGAGCTCGCTTGAGGCGGGCGAAGGGGTCCTGGCCGCCGGTGAAGTAGCAGTGGCGGACGAAGAACGATTCTTCGTTGTAGGCCGTGTCGATCATCCAGAGGGCGATCTGGTCGACGTCGTTGCTGCGGACCTGCCCGGTGTTGGGGTCATACACATCGCCTCCCCGCAGGACGACGCGTAGCTGGTCGCCGTCCTCCTTGATCTCGATGTCGGGCTCGCCGAAGAACGTGAACAGGTTGCTGGCGCCGGTCTTCTTGAGCTCCTCCCCCATCACCAGGTCGGCGTTCATGCGCACCAGTAGCACCGGCACCCGGCCGAGACGGCGCTCGCCGGCCACGTTGGCGAAGCCCTCCTCGGAAGTGACGTACTCATCGCCGGTGCCGAGCACCGTCGGGTCGAAGGCGAACGCCAGCACGCACAACAGATCGAGATCTCTGGCGGCGATGGTCTCCCGGGCCGTCTCCTTGATGAACCGGCCGTCCACTATCCCGTACTGAGGGCCGATGGTTATCCCGACCCGCCGGGGCGTCCCTTCGGGCGGGTCGTCGCGGACCCCGACCGCCTGGATGTGCGAACCGGCGTAAGTCTCCACGGTGTCGAAGCTCAAGCGCTCCTTCTTGCGGCCGTTTTGGATGCCGGCGGTCCGCAGGTTGGCCAGGATCGTCTGCTCGAAGCCCGAATCCTCTACCGGTGGCTCGCCGCCGGCCTCGGCGTTGGTGGCGCCGGTGCCGTCCACTGCGCTGCCGGCGAACGCCAGCGACCGGTGCGGTGAAAGGGTCTCCACGGTAAACGGGCCGGCCACCCTGACCTTCTTGCTGTCCTCGTACGGCTTGTCGAAGAGCAACTCGAACTCGGCGTGGCGGCGGATGGCGGCGTCGATCTCCTCCCGGCTCATCCCCTCCTTGATGTCAGGGTTGTTGGCGATCGACTTGAGCGAGATGTGCTGGACCCGCTCGTAGACGAACCCGTGACGTATGTCGTTGCCAACCTCGGCCGGCGGCAGAGGCTGAGCGGTCAGCTGGCTCTCCCTCACCCGCCCATCGACCGAGTCGGCGAGAAGGAAGTACGGAAAGCGCGCTCCCATGAGGCGCTGCCTGGCCAGGGCCAACGCCACACGCGATGTATCAATGGTGATCCAACGCCGTCCCCACTGCTCAGCCACATAGGCCGTAGTTCCCGAGCCGCAGGTCGGATCGAGCACCACGTCGCCTGGATCTGTGGTCATGAGGAGGCACCGCTCGATGGCAGTGGTCGCAGTTTGAACGACGTAGATCTTCGGGTCAGTCCGGCTCTGCACCCCGCCGAGATCGGCCCACACGTTATTGATGGGAAATGCCGGGAAGTCTTCGAAGTAACGGACGTATCGCAGCGTGTTCCGCTGGGCTTGAACCCGGCGAGCTTCAAGAAGACGGGCCATTCCCTCTTCACCTGTCTTCCACACCGCAGGATGAGGACGGAAACTGCGACCATTCAGCGTTACATCGAATCGCGTCTTGTCGACCCCGGTCTGCGAGGTCAGATTATCGAGAGTGAGCAGACGGGCATCGGCTAGGAGTCCCCGTCGCTCGTCTGCTGTCGCGGGCCGGCGTGAACCGTCTGCCTCCTCGACCTGGTCATACTTCGTGGCGCCAACCTGGCCAGCCGACTTCCGCAGGTAGATCTGGCGGTATTTGATCTGTCGGAGGTCCTTCGCGTACCAAAGGAGGTAGTCGGTCACCGACGCGAGTACGTCCGTACCACCGGCGCCGCTGCCCGCTCCCGTGGTCTTTGCGTACGTGACGAGACCGACGAAGTTCTCGCTGCCGAAGACCTCGTCCATCAGTGACCTGACGAGATGGACATTCTCGTCGCCGATCTGGACGAACACGCTTCCACTGTCGGTCAGGAGGTCTTTGGCCGCGGCGAGGCGGTCGCGGAGGTAGGTGAGGTAGGAGTGAATGCCGAGTTCCCAGGTGTCGCGGAAGGCTTTGATCTGTTCGACTTCTCGGCTGGCGTCGGCGAGGTTGCCGTCCTTGACGTCCCGTTTGCGGGTGGAGGCCTGCCAGTTGCTGCCGAACTGGATCCCGTACGGCGGGTCGATGTAGATCATCTGGACTTTGCCGCGTAGGGCTTCTCGTTCGGCCAGGCTGGCCATGACGTTGAGGGAGTCGCCGAGGATCATGCGGTTGGACCAGTTGGCCTGGTGTTGGTAGAAGTCGACGAGGTCGAGTTCGGGGAGGCCGTCGAAGGTGTCGAACAGCCGTAGTTCGGGTTCGTCCTCTGGCTTGGCGGCTGTCTGGCGGAGGTTTTCGATCAGTACCCGCGGGTCGATCTTCTCCTGGATGTAGATGGCGGGAGCTTCCGCCACCAGGTCCTCGCCGTCGAGGGCATCTTTCCCCTTCCAAACAAGCTGGGGATCCAAGGTGGGATCGCGGGGGTAGCGCACCGGGACGGGCTGGTCTACTTCGGGGGCGACGAAGTCCTGGGCGTCGGCGGTGGGCAGGTTGGCCCTTTTGTCGCCGTGAGTGATGGCCTCGACCGGGGTCGGTCCGGCCTGTTTGGGTTTGCGTGCGGGCATGTTTCCTCGCCGTTAGGCCGGTAGTCCGATGACCGGCAGGTCGTGGTACAGGGCGTCGATGGCGCCGTGGAGTAGGTGGGCTTCGTTGGCGGGGTTGTGGACCTCGACGTAGCCCCACCGGCCGTAGGTTCCACGGTTGTTGACCGCTGCGCACCACTGGTTTCGGGCCGTGCCGGCCTTGGCTGCGGTGGGGCCGGGGGATTTGCGGCTGCCGGACACCTCGACGATCAGGGTGCGCTCGACGTCGTCGGGTTCGGTGACCAGGCGGACCAAGAAGTCGGGGATGTAGTCATGGCTGCGGCCTTCGTGGACGTAGGGGATGGTGAAGCCGAGCCTCTCGTTCTTGACGTAGGACTTCACCCGGGGGTCGCCTTCGAGGAGCCGGGCGAGGGCTTCTTCCCAGGAGTTGCCGCGGATGCCGTCGAGGACGACGTGATTGAGGGGCGACTTGACCGGCGGGGGTTCCATGACGACCTTGCGGGTCACGAAGTGGACGTCGTCGGTCGAGCCCTCGTCGTCGTAGCGGCGGATGATCGGCAGCAGGACCCCGGTCCGGCTCTCTGGGTAGTGGACGATTGACCCGTACACCTTCTCCGCTGCCCGGGCCCGGGGCTGGGCCAGCAGCAGATGTCCCTTGGTTACCCCCGGTTCGGTGGTCACGCACTCGTCGAGCCAACGCTGGCAGATGTCGACCAACCGCGGGAACAACCACGGGCGTTCGACGCCGGCGTGGGCGGCAAAGAACCGCTCCTGTTCGATGAGGGACTTGGCGATGGCGAAGGCGATCTTTTGAGGCCGGGCGTTGCGGACCTCTTCGAGGTCGACCTCCTCGGCGGACCCGACCACCCCTTGGGACTCCACTCGTAGTGCCACCAGCTTCTGGTCGACATGGAGCGCCGAGTCGACGTCGAAGGTGGCATACAGCGGCTCGTCGGCCAGCTCGACCCGGTAGCCGTCGAGTTTCGGGAACCTGATGGCCAGCTCCCACCGCTCGGCGAGGGCTCGGACCTCGATGGCCGGGTGGGGATCGGCGACGTTGGTGGGTTGGTGGTCGCCGGGGATGAAAGCGAACGGCACCCCGTAGATCTCGGCGTACTCGGGCTCGAAACGGCCGGTGTTGGGGTTGACGGCGTAGCTACGCCGCCGCAGACCCTGGCCGACGACCTGCTCGCATAGCAGCTGACTACGGAACGGTCGGACCCCGAGGATGTGGGTGACGGTGTTGGCGTCCCAGCCCTCGGTGAGCATGGCCACCGACACCACGCAGCGGATGTGCTCGCCGAGCTTGCCGACCTTTCCGATGGTGTTCATGGCCTCCCGCAGGAGGTCGGCGTCCGACAGCTTGTCGACGTCGGCGCCCGGGTTGCGGATGCGGTAGGCCTGCTTGAACGCCTCCACCTCGACCGCGGCATCTTTGCGGAACTCCGCCCCGAGCGGGTCACCGGATTCGAGCTGGGCCGAGTCGACCAGGATCGTGCGCAGCCGGGTGGTCAACCGGCCGTCTTCGACGTTGCTCAACAGGGCCAGGTTGCCGTCGGCCAGGTGGGTGGTGCCGTCTGGTAGTTCGACCTCGCGGCCGGCGATCCAGTCGAACATCAGCTTCGACACCACCGTGTTGGGGCACACCACGATCAGCACCGGCGGCGGCTCGCCCAACGCCGCCAGCTCCGCCTGGTACCGGGCGTGGTTGGCCTCGTAGCTGCGGTACAGGCTGCGCAGCGCCCCCTCCAGCGTCTCGGGCATCGTCCAGCCGCCCGGTCCGTGATCTTCGTCCTTGGCGCTCTTCTTCTTGGGCAACGGGGGGGCGATGTGGTCCCACAGCCGCAGGTAGACCAGCTCCTGGCCGGCCGCGTCGTCGTCCACCGGGACACGGGGCACCTTGACGATCCCGGACTCGATCGAGTCCATCAGCGAGAAGTCGCTCACCACCCACGGGAAGATGAACCCCTCGTTGTAACCCGACCCCTTCAAGTAGTAGGGGGTCGCCGAGAGGTCGTAGACCGCTTTGACCCCGACCTTGCGGCGCACATCGTGCAAGCCCCGAAACCACACCCGGGCGTCCCGGTTGCGGTCGAGGTCCTCCCGGTCGGCGGTGTCCTCGGGGTGCTCTAGCAGTTTGTCCTGGTAGCAGTGGTGGGCCTCGTCGTTGAGGATCACGATCTCGCCCTTGGCCGTCCCGAACGCCCGTAACACCCGGGCCGCCACCATGTCCGGGGACTCCCGGAACGCGTCAGCCAGCTCCCGGCGGCCGCCACGCAGCAGCTTGCGGGTATTGGACGACACCCCCTTGATCTCCTTGGAATCCCGAGGCAGGAACGCGTGGTAGTTGACGATCTCGATCTGCGCTTGCAAGACCGCATCCCACAGATCCATGGGCACCAGGTCGCGCTCCCGGTAGTAATTGTCGTCACGTTCCGGGTGCAGCACCCCGAGGCGGTCCCTGATCGTGATGCCGGGGGTGACGACCAAGAACCGCTTGGCGAACCGGGCGTCGGCTGGGGTCATCACCTTGTTGACCGTCTGCCAGGCGATCAACATGGCCATCACCACCGTCTTGCCGGCCCCGGTCGCCATCTTCAACCCGACCCGGGGCAGACCGTCATTGTGCAACCGGTTCTCCGGCCCCAGGCGACTGCGGTAGTCCGCCGTGCCGTGCCGGCCGGCCACCTCGGCCAGAAAGACTGCCGTCTCGGCCGCCTCGCGCTGGCAGAACAACACCGGGTCGTCCCTTACTGGCGGACTGGCGGCCCAATAGGAGAGGAGCTTGCGGGTGTAGGGGGTCACCCCGTTCCATCCCCTGGCCCGCCACAACTCCACCTCCCGGCGAATGTCGTTGATCAAACTGTTCTGCTCCCGGCGCTCCCCGGTCGGGTCGAGGTCGACGGCCAGCTGTTCCCCCTGGTCGACAGCGCCCCCGCCCCTGCGGCCCTTGCGGCTCACCGGGACCGGGATGAAAGACTCACTCAGCCGGCGGCCAGGGACAACCTTGCCGGTCGGGCCGGCCGGGCCCAGCGCGAAATGGGCTTCGGGCGGGTTGTAGGGCGAGTTGAGGATGGGGTTGTCGAGCGTCGCCCCTATCGCTGCTTCCCCAGTCCCACCCTCAACCACAGGCCGAGAATAGGGCACCGGGCGCCAGCCGGCGGCGAAGGTCCCTGGCGGGGGACTGCCTCTGGATCGTGCTCATCGCCTTCGCCGCGCCTTGGGGGGAGCAGGCCGACAGATCAGTCACGAGGCACCGAGCCAAGTCACTCCCAGGGTAAGGCCCGGCACTCTCCCAGAGACCGCCTGCCACGTCGCCGTCACACCCCCGTCGTAGGATACGAACAGACGTTCCCCTTGAGTTGGGATGGTGTGGGATGTGCGAGCGGTTGGCCGATATACGACAAGCCCTGAGCCGGTATGCGAAGGCCTTCGAGCCAGGGTTGGTGCTGGCATCTGAAGCCGAGGTGGTCGTCGCCGACGCGGCGGCCATAGAGGGCATCGCCCATGCCCTCAAAGCCATCG
>JBPCRR010000239.1:0-5435 GCA_050996645.1 Acidimicrobiales bacterium
GGTCATGATCTGGCGGGGCCGGATCCCCAGCTCCAGCAGCGCCATGACGGCCTTGCCGGTGGCGTGTGCCAGCTCCTGGCGCCGGCGGTCGACGGCCGGCGGCGCTGCGCTGCCAGGCAGGGCCATCCCGAGAGCCTCGGAGACCGCCGCCATGGTGTTGGCGGTGAACATGCCGGCGCAGCTGCCGATCGTCGGGCACGCGTTGCGCTCGATGAACGACAGCTCCTCGTCGCTCAGCGCACCCGCTGCGTGAGCGCCAACCGCCTCGAACACGCTGACGATGTCGAGTGCCTCGCCCTTGGACCCCCGTCCCGGGAGGATGGTGCCGCCATAAAGGAACACCGAGGGCAAGTCCAGGCGGGCGGCGGCCATCAACATTCCCGGCAGGGACTTGTCACAGCCGGCCAAGGTCACCAGGGCGTCGAAGCGCTCGGCGTGCATCATGATCTCGATCGAATCTGCGATGAGCTCACGGCTGACCAACGAAGCTCGCATCCCTTCGTGGCCCATGGAGATGCCATCGGACACCGCAATCGTCACGAACTCGATCGGGTACCCGCCGGCGTTGCGGATCCCGACCTTGGAGGCGGCCGCGAGGGTGTCGAGGCCCATGTTGCAAGGAGTCACCTCGTTCCACGAGGAAGCCACGCCGACTTGAGGCTTGTCCCAGTCCTCGTCGGTCATGCCGATGGCGCGCAGCATTGCCCGTGCCGGCGCCTTGGCGTAACCGTCCGTGACGTCGCGGCTGCGGGGCTTCATGTCGCTTGTCACGTGCCCACCCTACGCCGCGGTTGTTGAGGTCTCCACCGGCTGCAACTCCTCGAAGTACCGCTCGCTCGCCCTGGTGAAGACGGTGGTGTATGCGATGAGGCCGAACAACACCCCGCCGTTGAGCACCAAGGACAGCGCCAGGAACGTCTGGGTCGACAGGTTGAGAGCCATCGTGAGCTGCGCGCACGCCTCCCCGACCAAGGCCACTCCCCAGATCGCGGTGACCTTCTTGAACCGCCGGGGCACGCTCGGCCAGCTCCACAACTGGTCGAACTCCGCCGCTTTGTCCGGGTCCGCCTCGGTGGCGAACGCCTTCCCCATGTGCCACATGGCGGGCCTACGCATGGCCAAAGAAACCAGGCAGCCGAGCCCGAATACGCCGGTGATGACCGAGCCCCGGACCTTGAGCAGGACCGTGTCGCCGTGGAACACCAAGGCCCCGATGATCCCGAGGGCGATGCCGACCAGCGAGATGATCCCGATCGGCTCGAAGCGGCCCTGGCGCTGCCGCTCGAAGGCGATCTCGGCGATGGGGAAGACCATGACCAGGGAGAGGCCGGTCGCGTCGGAGCCCACATGGGGCCGGATCAGTCCGTAGACCACGACTGGAAGGATGCCGGCCACCAGGATCTGCGGCGCGAGCATGCGCAAGCTCGGCACCATCTTCCGGGTCAGCTCGGGGTTCGGTTCGACCCGCCCGTCAGGCCTCGGTTCGACAACTTCCTCGGGGCTCCCTTCGGCCATCAACGCAAAGTCTCCCACTGCAGGTCCTCCACTGTGGCCCCTTCCTTGTCGCGTGGCATCCGCCACACCTCTCAGGAGCGATGACGTTAGCACAAACATTCAGGCTTGACTGTTTTGTTCGCGTGCTCTATAACTTGACCATGGCCGGAGCCCCCAAGCAGCCCGGAGCCCCCAAGCAGCAGAGAGCTGTCGAGACCCGCGAGGCGTTGCTCGACGCGGCTCTCGAATGCGTGGCTGAGAAGGGCTACGCCGCCACCACCACGATCGAGACGGCGCGCCGCGCCGGCGTCTCCCGCGGCGCGCAGCTGCACCACTTCCCGACCAAGGCCGAGCTGCTAGCGGCAGCGGTGGACCGCCTGCTCGAACGGCGCCTTGGCGAGTTCCGCAAGGCGTTCGCCGATGTTCCGGAGGGCGCCAACCCGGTGGAGGCGGCGATCGACGTGCTGTGGTCGATGTTCGGGGGCCCCACGTTCGTGGCATTCGCAGAACTTTGGATGGCGGCGCGAACCGACCCGCACCTGGCTTCGGTGATGGTAGAGGTGAGCCGGCGATTCGACGCGGAGAGCCGGTCGATCTACGACGAGCTGTTCCCTGTCGAGCCTGGAGTGGACCCCGGTTTCAGGGACATCGGGCGCGACTTCGCCTTCGCCCTCATGGACGGGCTGGCTTTCCAGCGCCTGGTCCCCAGCGACGACCACCGTCCCGTGGCGCACTACCTGAGCGCGCTGAAGGCGATCGCCACCGGGTTAGCGCCGCCAGCCCCCACGCCTCCGGCAGCCACGCCACGGGCTGCGAGAAAGCCACCCACGGCTAAGGACAAGACACCGCCGATCAAGACACCGCCCATCAAGGAGACAACATGACCAGCGTGCCCACCGAGATCGTCGACTGCGAGGAAAGCGCAGCGGTGTCCGATCGCTCGGCGTGGGAGAGCCTGCTCGCCCGCCTCAGTCACCAGTCGGTCGTAAAGCACTTCGACGCGTACGGGGACGTCGAGTGGGACTCGCCGGAGATGGCAATCGACCGGGGCGACCCGCGCTTCGAGCTGAGCGACGACGAGCCCCTCGCCCGCACCGACTGGTACCAGGAGCTGCCGGCCGCGCAGCGGGCGAGCCTCGGTGTGGACATGGTCGCGTCGAGGATGAAGCTCGGGCTGCAGTTCGAAGGAGTCCTCAAGCAAGGACTCCTTCGCTACGCGGCGGCGCTGCCGAACTTCTCGCCCGAGTTCCGCTACGCGTACCACGAGGTCATCGAAGAGGCCCAGCATTCGTTGATGTTCCAGGAGTTCGTCAACCGCAGCGGCTTCGACGCGGCGGGCCTCAACAGGATGGACCGTCTTGGCGCCGGATTCGTCATCTGGTTGGCGCGCCGCTTCCCGCCGCTGTTCTTCGTGTTCGTCCTCGGCGGCGAGGACCCCATCGACCACGTGCAGCGTGAGGCGCTGCGCAAGGCGAGAGACCTGCACCCGCTGCTAGAGCGCATCATGCGCATCCACGTGACGGAGGAAGCCCGCCACCTGTCCTTCGCCCGGCACTACCTCAAGCGCGAGGTGCCCGCCCTGAATTGGCTTCGGCGCGCGGAGTTGGCGATCGGGGCCCCGGTGGTGCTGGCCTCGATGGCACAGATGATGCTCAAGCCGTCGCGCCAGATCGTGAAGCGCTACGGCATCCCGCGCAAGGTGGTGAAGGCCGCCTACAAGAACAACCCGGAGCACCGGCAGGCGACCCTGACCTCGCTTCGCAAGGTTCGCCGGCTGTGCCAGGAGCTCGGGCTGCTCACGCCGGCGGCGCGGCGACTGTGGACGGTCCTGGGTTTGTCCGATCGCCAGCCCACCGGCTCGCCTGCCTAACAAGGTGGGGAAAGGGCCACGCGGCGAGCCGCGCTCACGGCCATCCACTTGGCGCGCCGCCACGCAATCCGCCAGGTTGCTCGAGGCTCGTCATTGGCAGCTCCTCGGCCTGCTCGGAGCGGCCAGCTTCTTCGAGGGCTACGACCTGAACGTGGTGATCTTCGCCCTTCCCCACATCCGGGCAAGCTTCCACCTGGGCCAGTCCTCTGCGGCGCTGTGGCTGAGCCTGCTCTACCTCGGAGCGCTGCCGGCGATCTTCTTGGCGCGGCGAGCGGACCGCCACGGCCGGCGCCGGCTGCTGCTCGTATCGATTTGTGGCTACACGCTGGCGACGGCGGCGACCGCTTCGGCGCCGGACATAGCGGCGTTCGCGGCCTGCCAGTTCGCGGCCCGTTTCTTCCTCGCCGTGGAGGTCTCGGTCGCCTGGACGGTCATCGCCGAGGAGTTGCCCGCAGGCGCCCGCGGCTTCGGCTTCGGGTTCCTTGCCACCCTCGACATCCTGGGGGCCGGCTTCGGGTCGATCCTCTACGGCTTGGTCCTGGCACCTCTCGGCGTCTCATGGCGTTGGCTGTACGCGCTGGCGGTTCCGGTGCTGGTTGTGGTGGTGTGGCTGCGCAGGCGCCTACCCGAGAGTACGAGGTATCAGCGTGTCGCCGAGGCGGGATCGTGGATGGGTTGGCGAGAGATCCTGCGCCCGCCATACGGCGCACGGCTAGTGGCTGTCTGCACGGTGGCGCTGCTGGTCAACTTGACCACCCAGGCCCAAGTGTTCGTGATCGACTTCCTGCAGTCGCAACGCCACCTGTCGACCTCAGCGGCGAACCTGATCCTGGTGGCGGCGGGGGCCGCGGCCATACCGGTGCTGTCCCTCTCCGGGCTCTTGAGCGACCGAGTCGGACGCAAGCGGGTCGGCTGCGGCTTCCTGGCGGTCAACATCGTCGGCCTGTACGTGTTCTTCTTCGCCGCCCACGGCGTGCCGCTGCTGTTGGTCGGCCTGGCCTTGGTATACACCGGCAGCTTCGGGGCTTGGCCGACACTCGGTGCGTTCCACACCGAACTGTTCCCGACCCCGTTGCGGGCACTCGGCGCGTCCAGCGCGGGGGCCTTCAAGGTGGTGGGGCAATGCATGAGCTTCGTGGGGGCGGGCGTCCTGATTGGTACGAGCGGATCGCTCCCTCGCGCGGTCGCGTTCCTGGCCATTGGGCCGATCGTCGCCATATTCGTGGTGGTCCGCCTCTTCCCCGAGACCAAGGGCCGCGACGTTGACGAGATCGCAGCCGATCCCCTGTCAGGGATAGCTTCGCTCGCCGGCGCGGCCATCCTTCCGGTCAGCCCCGCCGAACCCCTCGACCACTAGCCCGCTGCCCACTTTGGCGATAGCTGCGCGCTGCACCACGAGAACCGCCGCCACTGTCGTATCGTCGAGCCGGTCCGGGCCGCTTTGGCCGATCGGTTGGAGAAGGGCGGAACGCCGGCGCACCGACGTGGCGCGCCGGGCGTGGCGCCGAGGCCGGCAGGGAGGATAGGTCGGCCTCGTCGAGGGAGGCGACGTAGCCGAGGGATTTCTGCATGGCCCGCAGCGCCTTGGTCTGGTCGCGGCCCACCATCGTCACCACGATGCCGTCCAAGCCGGCGCGACCCGTGCGGCCGGAGCGGTGCAGATAGTCCTTGTGGTCTGCCGGCAGGTCGTAGTGCACCACGCAGGCCACCTGGTCGACATGGATGCCCCGAGCGGCCACGTCGGTCGCGATCAGCGCTTGCACCGCCCCGGCCTGGAACGCCGCCAGGGCGCGGTCACGCTGGGGTTGGCTGCGCGCGCCGTGGATCGGAGCGGCGGTGATTCCCCGCTCGGCCAGACGCTTCGTCAGGCGATCCGCGCCATGGCGGGTGCGGCAGAACACGATCGCTGGAGCGTGGGAAGCCAGGACGTCGGCGGTCACCGCCACCTTCTTGTCAGACTCCACCTTCCAGAACGCGTGGTGCACCTCGCCCGCGTCGGCCAGGTCGGGCACCACCTCGTGGCGGCGTGGGGCGACCTGGTAGCGACGGATGAGGACGTCCACCTCCCCGT
>JBPCRR010000272.1:0-2867 GCA_050996645.1 Acidimicrobiales bacterium
GCGGTGCCCTGGGCGACCTGGAGGCGGCCGTCGGCGCCCGTCTAAGCAACGGCGCCACAGTTTGACCCGGTCTTCTCCACGTGGCGCGCCCTTGCTTGGAGCGCTCGGTTGCGCGCGGTCACGCCGACGGACGAAGTGTGCTGGGGGTGCTCGGCCTCGGCTGAGGGTTCATCGCATCAGTTCATCGCATCAAGGGGAGGATTGAGCGGCCACGATGAAGCGGGCACGTGTACTTATCCTGGCAGCCGTTGCACTGGGGCTGTCGCTAGCGTGCGGAGCCCCAACGGCCCCGCCGGCCGCTGGCGGTGCGCCCACTGCCCCCGCGGGTCCCGCTGCCCCGACCAGCGGGAGTGTTCCCTCACTGGCTCCATCCCTGGGCGCCGCGCCCGCCGCGCCGTCCCCGAATGCCGCTGCCGCTCCCGCCGTCGCGCCGCTCAGCCCGCCCGTCACCGTGCGGGTGTCGACAGGCGGAACGGCCCCCGAAGTGGGTATGTACATCGCCCTCGAGCGCGGCTATTTCCGGGCGGAGGGTCTGGACGTTCAACTGGTGTCGATGCCCGGAGGGGCGTCCGACACCTTCCCGGCCCTCGCCGCCGGCCAGCTCGACTTTGCCGTGAACCCGATGGGTGCGGCGCTCCTCAACGCGATCCAGCGAGACGTGAACCTGCGGGTGGTCGCGCCGGCCATCCACCCCGGGCCAGACGCGAAGACGAACTCCATCGTAGTCCGGCAGGATCTCATCGACAGCGGCCGCTACAAGACGGCGGCCGACCTCAAGGGCATGACCATCGGCGTGGGCCCCGGGATCGTGGACGTGGGGGAGCTGGTGGTCCGCAAGACGTTGGCGAACGTCGGTCTCCAGCCGTCCGACGTCTCCGAGCGGGCGCTCGGCTTCCCTGAGGAGGTCACCGCGCTGAGCACCAAGCAGCTCGATGCGGCAGAAGTGGTCGAGCCGTTCGGTCTGCAGACCGAGAACCAGGGCCTCGCGAAGGCGGTGCTGTTCGCGGGTGCGGTGTTGGCTGACTGCGATTGCGTGGTGCTCATCGTCAGTCCTACCTTTGCCGAGAGGTCGCCGGAGGCCGTTCGTCGCCTGGTCACGGGCCAGCTCCGGGGCCAGCGCGACTACTACAACGCGTTCCAGGGCTCCAGCCCCAACCGGGCTGACCGCCCCGCCATCTACGACATCCTTGCCAAGTACACGACCATCAAGAACCCGCAGCTTTACGCTGCCCTGGACCAGGCAGACCGACTGCCGGCCGTGGACCCGAACGACACCTTCCATTCGTCCGGATTCGACACCGTCCAGCAGTACTTCGTCGACAACGGTGTGGTCCCCAGCAAGCTCCCGCTGGACAGGATCGTGGACGACAGCTACATCCAGTACGCCCTCCAACGACTCGGGCGGATCCCGCAGTAGCCCGAGACCCACACCCGCTCGATGGTGGCAGCCGCTTCTCGCAACAGCCACGCCCGAGCTCCAATCGAGGGACACGACGCGAAGAAGAAGAAGAGGATTGCACATGACGCCGACTGACATCCACATTGCCCGCTGGGGGAGCGGTCCGGAGGTGATCATGGCGCATGGCGGTCCCCAGGGCAGTCCCTGGGCGGTGAACACAGCTTCGCCGCCCAGCGTCCGCTGGCAGAGCAGGCGTGGGCGCTAGTTCTTCCCGATCGACCCGGCCACGGCCGGGCCCCCTCGAGCGGACCCGAGGACATGGAGGTCGAGGCTCGCTGGGTGGCGGAGCTGCTCGGCGACGCGTGCACGTGGCCGCAAGCCCCACGCTCCGACGCTATTCCGCGTGGACGGCGCAGCGCAAGGCAAACGCGAGCTGTTCGAGCTGGAAAGCCAATCCAAGTCGGTGAAAGTCGATGCAGTGACCAACGGAGTGGAAGACGCGCGCGTCCACCCACGGCGCGGCCGTGAACGCGGCGGCGAAGCCGTCGACCTGGTCGGCGCCCGTGATCCAGAGCTGGTCGAATTCGCCCTGTCGATAGTGCACAGGCACGATTACTCTGGCAGCAAGCTCGCGCACCCTGTCCGCCCAGGTGTGGGTGATGTCGATCAGCTCCGCTCGCGGCACCGGCGCATCCGCAACGTGGCTTCGTGCAGGCATATCCGAAGCAAACGTCCAGGCGGGCCCGAACATCACCTGGTCTTTGAGGTGCGACGGCAGCTCGACAACCGGGAGGTCGGGCAGCGCTGCCCAGGCTGCTCCCGACTCGGACGGGGTCTGCAAGCCTACACCCGAAACCGCAATGCCGAGCAACGGCCAGGATGGGCGACGCGATGCGATCTCGACCGTGATAGCGCCGCCGATCGAGTGCCCGATGAGGACGATCCCTCGTGCCCGCCTCCCGGACGCCTCCCAGATCTTGCCAATCGCCTCATCGAGTCGCTCGGCGTTGCGCGGGATGGTCGCTTGCGCCGGCGGGAGGGCCGTGCTTCCCGCGTAGGCGGGCCGGTCAAGAGCCAGCACGCCGATACCAAGGGAAGCGGCGCGTTGGATCAGCGAATAGCCGGGGACGTCGAAGTAGATCGAGGTGTAGGTGCCGCCGTGTATGGCGATGACCAGTGGAGCATCAGCGGATGCGTCGCGGCCGGCCAGGCCCTGCCGACCGCTGATGGTGTAGCCGTCCGCCTGTAGGACGACGCTACTCGGTGCGGGCTCTCCTTCGTGCACGTTCAGCGCCCACTTCCCGCCAACGGCGAGCCGACCTCATAATCGATGTGGCTGAGGGTGCCGTCGAAACGGCCAACCACCTCCATCACACGGGGACGAGGCGCGTGCCGCTCGGGTGAGGCGAGCATGCGCTCGAGGTCCGCCAGACCATCGAAACAAACGAGCACCTGGCAGGCGATCCTC
>JBPCRR010000004.1:0-2890 GCA_050996645.1 Acidimicrobiales bacterium
GTGCAGCCGTCGATCTTGGCGGACTCCACCACGCTGCGCGGCAGCGTGCTCATGTAGTTGCGCAGTGTGTAGATGGCCAACGGCATCCCGAAGCCGGTGTGCAGCAGCCACACCGCGACGTACTGGCCGGAGATGCCCAGTCCACGCGGGCCTAGCAGGTTGAGCATCGGCTGGAAGGCCACCTGGATGGGCACGACGAGGACGGCGACGATGAGGATGAAGAGGATGTCCTTGCCGGGAAAGTCCATGAAGGTGAACGCGTAGGCCGCGAAGGCCGCGAACATGATCGGGATGATCGTCGCCGGGATTGCGACGGCGATGCTGTTGACGAACGCCGTCCCCATGTCCGCGTTGACGAACACGTTGTGGTAGTTGTCGAACGTCCAGCTCGTGCCGAACGGGTTGACGAGGGCGCTCCACCATCCGGACGACAACGCGTCATCACGGCTGCGGAACGACGTGACCAGCAGACCGATCGTGGGGATCGTCCACAGCACGCACAGGATGACCAGCGTGATGATCGAGAACAGGCTCCTCGGTCGCCCGTCCTTCATGAGCTTCTTGGTCTTGACCTTGGGGGCGGTCTCCACGGCCCTGGAAGTCTTGACGGTTGCGGTGCTCATCCGTTGGCCTCCTCCTCACGGAAGTGTTTGACCTGGTACCAGAGGATCGGCAGCACCGCGACAAGGAGCACGACGACGAGCGCCGAGGCCTTACCCGCCTGGCTGTTGGCGAACAGCTCGTTGAAGAACATGTTCGCGATCACGTTGGTGTTGTAGTTGCCGTTGGTCAGGACGTAGACGATGTCGAAGACCTTGAGCACGAGGATCACGACGGTGATGAAGACCGTGATCATCGTTCCCTGGATCTGTGGGATGACCACTCTCCAGAAGATCTGGAACTCAGTTGCGCCGTCGATGCGCGCCGCCTCGATGGTGTCCTCGGGAACGCCCTTGATCGCGGCCGAGAGCAGGATCATCGCGAAGCCGACCTGCAGCCAGACGAGGATGACCATCATCAGGACGGAGTTCAGGCGAGCGGTGGAGTTCGCCAACCACGTCTGCGGGTCGCCGCCGAACGCCGTCCATACGGCGTTGAGCAGACCGGTCTGGGCCTGTCCTTTGTTGTTGTAGGCGTAGACCAGGCCCCAGATCGCCGATGCGCCGACGAACGAGATAGCCATGGGCAGGAAGATCACGCTCTTGGCGACCTTCTCTCCCTGTGCCGAAAGCTTGTCGCCGAGGACCGCCACGACAACGCCGAGCGCCACCGCGACGGCAGGGACGATGAGCAGCCACAGGACGTTGTTGAGGATGGTCTGCCAGAACGCGTTGTCGCTGAACAGGTCCCTGAAGTTCTGAATGCCGGTGTATGCGGTGCTGTCCCGGTTCGCGAAGGCGTAGTTGACGGTCTGGATCGCTGGGTAGATGAGCATCAGCGCGATGAGGCCTAGTCCCGGCAGCAGGAAGGCGTAGGGGATCACCCCCTCGGAGAGCCGCCGCGGCAAGCCCTCGACGAACATGTTGAGGAAGAAGAACAGCGCCGCCGCGCCTCCGACGCCCACGACGAGCGCGAGCACGGCGATGAGGATCTTGTTGCTCGCGAACCACTGCGGGTAGAACCCGAAGGCGAGGAACAGGTTGGCGACCAGCCACACGACCACGGCCATGCCCACGACGCCGACCAGGATCCGGACGAGGTTGGCGCCGCCGGGTCCCGGCTCAGCCTGCGGAGCGGCCGCCGGTTCTTGGCCGGTGACCAGGGGTGGAGCTTGCGCCGTCATTTCTTCGGCCAGCTTGCTTCGATGGCGTCTGCGGTGGCCTGGGACGACTGTCCCGACATCCACTTGACCATACCGGTCCAGAAGGAGCCGGAGCCGACCTCCTTCGGCATGAGGTCAGAGCCGTCATAACGGAAGACGTCGGCCTGGCCGGCGATCTTGGCCATCTGCTTGGTCACCTCGTTCGGGTAGTTCGTCGCGTCGAAGGTCTTGTGCGGCGATAGCCATCCGCCCGCCTTGGCCCAGGGTCCACCGAACTTGTCGGAGGTGAGGAACTGCATCACCTTCTGGGCGTAGGGGTCGTTGCCGGTGAAGAGGCCGGCGATGTCGCCGCCGCCGAGGATCGGCAGCCCCTTGTAGCCGTTGGCGAACTTCGGGAAGACATAGATGCCGACCTGGTTGTCGACGTCGGCCTGGACCGGCTTGGGGAAGAACGTGGTGATGAAGTTGCCCTGGCGCAGCAGCATGCACTTCGGCGGGGTGACGTAGGCCTGGTTCATGGCGTCGCCAAACTTGGTGTTGAGAATGCCGGCCGAGCCACCCAGCACGTTGCCGTCACCTTTGAGGACCTTCGCCACGGCATCGAACGCCCCGACGACCTTGGGGTCGTTGAACGGGATCTTGTGCGAGGTCCACTGGTCGTACACGTCCGGGCCGTACATCCCGAGCATGTACTGCTCGATCCAGTCCGTGCCGACCCAGCCAGTGGCCTGGTCCGAGCCCCACGCCTCGCACCACGGCGCAATGCCAGACGCCTTGATTTTGTCGGCAACGCCAACGAGGTCCTCCACGGTTGCCGGGTTTGTCGAGTATCCGCCGGCGGCGTAGGCGGCCTTGGGATACCAGATGATGCTCTTGACGGCCATCCGCATCGGCGCGCCGAAGACGCGCCCCTTGTAGCGCGACGCGTCCAGGAAGCCGGGGATCAGCGTGGCGTTGACGGTGTCGTAGTCCAGGAAGGTGTCGACCGGCTGGATCTTCCCCTGGGCGGCAAGCTCGAGCAGGCCGCCGGGCTGCGGGAACAGCCCGATGTCAGGGGAGTCGCCAGAGTTGACCTTCTGCTTGATGGTCGTGGTGAAGTCGGTGTCCGCGGTGTACTGGACCTTGATG
>JBPCRR010000297.1:0-9170 GCA_050996645.1 Acidimicrobiales bacterium
CGCGGATCCGCTCGTCGGCTTCCATCAGCTCGTGCAGCGTTCGCTTGATCGCCTCGCCGAGCGCCACGACCTCGCCGCTTCCATCGTCGGCGGCTTCCTCCTCGGCGGCGATCACCGGCAGGTTGACCACGTGGTCGGTCACACTCGAGGGGTCCGGGCGAGGCGCCGCCAAGGCCTTGCGTGCGGCGGCGAGCACGATCTGGCGAGCCTCCTCGCGCACCTCGGCGACCCCGTCGGCGTTGAGCACCCCTTCGTCGAGGAGGCGCTTCTCAAACAGTGCTACCGGGTCGCGCTCTCTCTCAGCCGCCAGCTCGTCCGCCGAGCGGTACTTGCTCTGCGTGTCGGCTGCGGAGTGCGAGTACGGCCGAGTGACGGTGGCGTGGATCAACGCGGGACCCGTACCGGCGCGAACCTGCGCCACGATGTCTCGCGCGGCCGCGCGCACGGCGAAGTAGTCGCAGCCGTCGAGCTTGTGGACCTGCAGACCGCGAAAGCCGATCAGCAACTCCGAGATGGGCGCCGGCGACTGGTCCACCGACGGCACCGAGATGGCGAAGCCGTTGTCCGCCACGATGTAGAGGATCGGCAAGTGCAGGGTGCAGGAGGTGTTCAGGCTCTCCCAGAACTCGCCCTCGGAGGTGGCCCCCTCGCCGAGGGAGACATATGTGAGCTCGTCGCCGTGGGCATGGGCCCCGGGTAGTTGGCGCCGTGAGATGTAGCGAGACGCCTCGGCGCATCCCACCGCTGGAAGGCACTGGCTGCCGGTCGGGCTCGACTGGGTGACGACGTTGAGCCGCTTCGCCCCCCAGTGACAGGGCATCTGGCGCCCGCCCGAAGCCGGGTCCGCCGAGGACCCCACCGCTTGGAACAAGATCTCGTCTGCTGTGACGCCGAGGCCGAGCATCAGCGCCCGGTCGCGGTAGTAAGGGAAGAACCAGTCGTAGCCCGGCCGCAGCTCGCGGGCCAGCGCCAGTAGCAAGGCTTCGTGGCCAGCGCCCGATATCTGGAAAAATACCCGGCTCTGCTTCTGAAGGGCGATCTCGCGATCGTCGAGGAGGCGGGACACGCACGCGAGCCGGAAGTCCTCGACGAGCTCGAGGGCCGGTATGCCGGTCACTTCCTCGATGCGAGCCTGGGCTGGCAGAGGTCGAAGAGGCTCGGCCGGCGGAGGTCGGAGGGGCAGCGCCATATCTGCTGGCATCGTAGGACCCGCCGCCGGCCAAGCGCCGGACGCAGGCCAGCCAGGTGCGCCGGCTTGGTGACCCCGCCGTGTCCGACCGGTGGCCGGGGGTCACCCCGGGCGGATGACCATCAGCACCAGCGCAGCGAAGAAGCAGACGTCGCATGCCGCCGCGGCGGCGTTGATCCGGTTGCCGGCCCGCGAGAGCGTTCCTGGCGGGGGTTCCCTCGCCCGGAGAAGAGCGTGAAGCTCCGCCTCGGCTGGCCGGATCACCCGCACGAGCAGGGCCGCGGCGACGGCCCAGATGACCAGCGCGGCGAAGACCCAGGCGTGGGCGGCGCTGCTGTCGTTGCTCACCGCCAGGGCGCCGACGCCGAAGAACGGAACCGGGACCACCAGCCACTCGGCGCGCCCCGGCTGGCGGAAGTACCGCCTCAGCTCGCCGAGCGACCGGGTGTCGCCGGTGCCGGTGCGGGCCGCCACGTGGCCGTAGATCCCGCTCACCGCTACTGCCCCAAAGCCGACCACTGCACTCGCCACGTGTGCCGCCAGGAGGACCGCGTAGGCAACCTGACCCGACGATGCGGGCTGGTGGAGCGCCTGGTGGACGGTCACGAGCAAGATGGGCCGATGATGCCCCAACCGGCGCTCGGGCTGCCTCCCGGCGGCCAGGTCTATCCTCCTGACATGGCCGAAGAACAGCAGGCGTTCGAGCGGTCGCGCCAGCACCGGCGCGGCGTACAGCGGGCGTGCGTGGACCTCGAGGACTCCCTCGCGCGCGCGGCGGGTCGCGACCCTCAGCGGTGGTCGGGCGCCGTCGCCTCGCGCCTCGAAGACCTGGGCGTGGCGTTCCAGCACCACAAGACCCAAAGCGAGGGCCCCGACGGCTTGCTCCAGGAGATCGTGGAGGTCGCTCCCCGACTCGCCAACGCCGTGGAGGGCGTCAAGCACGAGCACCAGCACCTGCTCGTCGAGATCTCCCGACTGAAGGAGGTCGCCATGAACGAACAGGGGTCGAGGAACATCCAGGGCCTCCGCGACGACGTCATGGCACTGCTGCAGGGGATCGCTGCCCACCGCCACGCCGGCGCCGACTTGATCTACGAGG
Organism: Acidimicrobiales bacterium; assembly: GCA_050996645.1. Lineage (GTDB taxonomy): Bacteria > Actinomycetota > Acidimicrobiia > Acidimicrobiales > Palsa-688 > JBPCRR01. Next base: position 2,289 of record JBPCRR010000297.1, read on the forward strand.
CGTACTCGGTCGACGTGGAGGGCGGCGACTCCGGCTGAGCCCATTGGGCCGGGGTGCAGGGCGTGGGGGCCACCATGGCTGGGCGCGCCATGAGATTGGCATCATGCCAAGATGGAGCCAGTGACCACGTTGGCGGTGATCAAAGAGCTCAGATCCGGGGAGCGCCGGGTCGCCATGGTGCCGGCGGAGGCTGCGAGACTGGCTGCTTCAGGCGTGAAGATCTCGTTCGAGGCGGGGGCCGGGCTGGCGGCGGGTTACGACGACGCTTCGTTTGCCGAGCTGGACGGCGTGACGGTGACAGACGCCGCCACTGCGTTGGCCACATCCGACATCGTGGCTGCGATCGGACCACCGACCCCGGGGGATGTGGATCGCCTGCCGAGAGGCAAGTCCTGGATCGGATTCCTGCCCCCGTGGGGCACCCCCGAGTCTGTCGCCCGGCTGGCCGCCCGGAACATCACCGCCTTCTCGTTCGACTTGATGCCTCGCACGAGCCGGGCCCAGAGCATGGATGCCCTGACCTCCCAGTCGAGCCTTGCCGGCTACCAGGCTGCGGTCTTGGCCGCAGAGCGCCTCGGGCGCGCGTTCCCCATGATGATGACTGCGGCTGGAACGATCCCCCCTGCGCGGGTTCTGGTCATCGGCGCGGGAGTGGCTGGTTTGCAGGCGATCGCCACTGCGCGCAGGCTCGGAGCTGTGGTGAGAGCCCACGATGTGCGGCCCCAAGCGGCGGAGGAGGTGCGTAGCCTGGGCGCGACCTTCGTGGAGCTCGGCTTGGTGCCCCAGGTGGGTGGAGGGGGGTACGCGGCAGAGCAGGACGACGAGGTCCTCGCCCGCCAGCAGGCGGCGCTCGCCGACATCGTGGCGGGTTCCGACGTGGTAATCACCACCGCTGCGATTCCCGGTCGCCCCGCGCCGAGGATTCTCACCACGGCCATGGTCGAAAGGATGCGCCAAGGCTCACTAGTGATCGACCTTGCCGCGGCTGGCGGTGGCAACTGCGAACTGACCATCGACGGCCAGACCCGTGACCATGGTGGTGTCACGGTGATCGGCGCAGCCGACCTGGCCTCCCGGGTGGCCACGACGGCGAGCGCCCTTTACGCTCGCAACGTGGCGTCGCTTGCGGCCCTGCTCCTCGGTGACGGCGGCGGCGCCCCCGACTTCGACGACGACATCCTCAGCGCCACCTGCGTGACCGCGAATGGCGTCGTCCGCTACGCCGGAGACAGCGAACCGCTGGTGGAAGCACCGCGGTGACGGGAGGAAGCCTCGACATTCTGGTGGTCTTCGTGCTGGCGGCGTTCCTCGGCTACGAAGTCATCTCGAAGGTCCCGAGCATCCTGCACACGCCACTCATGTCGGGCAGCAACGCCATACACGGGATCATTCTGGTAGGGGCTATGGTCGTCGCCGACGAGGCGCGCGGGACCCTCCAGGTCTCGTTGGCACTCTTGGCAATCATCCTCGCCACGTTGAACATCGTTGGTGGGGTGGTGGTCACAGACCGGATGCTGGGGATGTTCAAGGCGCGCGCCCGCATAGAACGCGAGGCGAAGGGCGGCGCCGACCCCGCGCGCAGCGGTGCCCCCGTACCCGGCAACGGCGCGACGCAGACCGACCGCGCCGCGCCGAGCCGGGACCGCCAGACTTGATCGCGGCCACGATCCCCAACGACGCGCTGATCGGGGGTTATCTGGCCTCTGCGGTTTGCTTCGTGGTGGCGCTCAAGGCCCTCAGCTCGCCGCGCCGAGCCCGTTGGGGCAACCTCATCGGCGTGGCTGGAATGCTGGCCGCGATCGGCCTGACCCTCGCCGACCGCCACGCCGGTCCCGGCGGGATCATCCCGATCGGATTGCTCGTCGGGGCCGTCGTCGGCGTGCCGGTCGCGCGGCGTGTGCCGATGACGGCGATGCCACAGCTCGTCGCGATGTTCAACGGTGTCGGGGGCGGCTCAGCCGCCGTGGTCTCCACGGTGGAGTTCCTCCGTGCTCAGCCGGGGCACCCGAGCAGCCTGCGGGTGGTGGAGCTGACCTTCGGTCTTGGGATCGGGGCGGCGTCCTTCGCTGGCAGCCTCGTGGCCTTTGCCAAGCTGCAGGAGCTGCTCAGCGGTCGTCCGATCACCTTCAGGGGACAGCACGTCGTCAACGCCGGGGCTGGGATCGCCTTGGTGGGTGTCGGCTCCTGGACCGCCGCCTCCCCCACAATCGGGGGATTCGTGGCCGTGTGCGTCCTGGCCCTGGCGCTCGGCGCCGACGTCTGCCTACCGGTAGGCGGCGCCGATACCCCTGTGCTGATCTCGCTGCTCAACTCCCTCACCGGTCTGGCGGTCGCGGCGGACGGCTTCGCTCTCGACAACCTGATCCTGGTGATCGCTGGGACGCTCGTCGGTACCTCGGGGGCCCTTCTCACCAAGATGATGAGCGATGCCATGGGCCGCTCGCTTCCCAACATCGTCCTCGGCGGTCTGCCGAGCGCCGGCTCCACCGAGATAGCCGCAGGGGCGACCCAGTCGGTCCGCTCGGCAGAGGTCAGTGACGTGGCCACCTTGCTCGCGTACTCGGGGAAGGTGATGATCGTGCCGGGTTACGGGCTCGCGGTGGCTCAGGCGCAACATACGGTGGTCGAGCTGGCGCACGCGCTCGCCGAACGAGGGGTCGAGGTGGCCTACGCCATCCACCCCGTCGCCGGGCGCATGCCAGGGCACATGAACGTGCTGCTGGCCGAGGCGAACGTGCCCTTCGAGAGCCTGGACGATCTCGAGGTCGCAAACGCGAAGTTCCCGAGCGCGGACGTGGCCTTGGTCGTCGGTGCCAACGACGTGGTCAACCCAGCCGCGCGCGACACCCCTTCAAGTCCTCTCTACGGGATGCCGATACTCAACGCCGACCACGCCAAGAACGTGGTGTTCATGAAGCGGAGTATGCGCCCCGGGTTCTCCGGCGTTGACAACGGCCTTCTCCACGACCCCCGCACGGTGCTGCTCTTCGGCGACGCAAAGGAGTCGCTGACCAGCCTCGTCCTCGCAGTTCGAGCCTCGTGATCCCCATGCCCCACCGCCCACCGCCGACCGCCCAGAACCACCCCACCCGAAGACAGGAGGACAGGTGACCGATCCCACGACACCGACACGACCGACACGAAGCGCGCGGGTCCTCGCCGGCGCGCTGGAGCCCTTCGCCGGCCAGGTCTACTTCTCGCCCGAGTGCCACGAGGCCTACGCCCAGCTGGGCTTCGCCGCCAGCCCCATCACCCTCAAAGGGGTGGCGATGCCCGATGGCGCCGCGTACTTCTGCAGCCGCGGCTCGGTGCTTGGGCAGGTGCCGGGTGAGGTCGTCGCCGCAGCCTTCGCGGTGTTCAATCCCGCGGTTGTCGTGCCAGCTGTCGCGTTTGGATGGTCGTTGACAGACGCCGCCACCATTGAGAGCCGGCGGAGCGAGGGTGCCGTAGCGCAACTGGTGCGGATCCTCGGAGACGCCCCAGAGGGCGTCGAGCGGTCCGCCGCGCTTTTGGAGAGGGCGGGCAGGGACCTCGCGGTGGCTGGAAAGCCTTTGTACGCCGGGTTGATGGCGCAGCCGGCGGCGCCGGGCACCCTCGGGGCCGCCTGGCGCTACGCAGATCGGCTGCGCGAGTACCGCGGCGACGCCCACATAGCGGCGTGGACGGCCGCTGGCTTCGACGCGGTCGAGATCGGCCTGTTAACCGAGCCGTACTGGGGGGTGCCGGCTCGTAGCTACATACGTACCCGCGCATGGAGCGACGACGACCTCGATGAGGCGCAGCGTCGTCTCGCCTCCCGGGGACTGCTCGACTCCGGCCAGCTCAGTCCCGAAGGGCGCTCCCGACGGGAGGAAGTCGAGATCGCCACCGATCTGCAGTGCAGCCCGATCCTCGACAACCTGGGCGACGACTTCGAAGAGCTGGTCGGCACACTCGACGACTGGGGAGCTGCCATCCGCGCAGCCGGCGGCTACCCCGCGGAGGGGCCCCACGACCTTGCCACCGCCAACCAAGGCCGGGACTGACTCAGGCGGCGAACTCCCACCACTGCACCTCGCACATCATCGGGAGCAGGTACTTGACGTAGAGGGAATGGATCTTGACCACTTTCTGATCGTCAACGTGCAGGTCGATGAGGTCGACGCGGTCGTCGTGCTCACGGAACGCGGTGGCGCGCTCCTGCACGCCCTGAAGCTCCTCCAAGGAGCCCACCGCGAAGCCGAAGTGATCCATCCGCGGACAGCGCATCGGCTCGTCGTCGGAGATGATGAAGATGAACTGGTCCCAATGGACGCAGGAGAGTATGAGGCGCCGGCGGTCCTCGGTCATCACCTCGATCTCGTCGAAGCCGAGGACTTCCCGCCAGAACCTGCATATCTCAGCCCGCCCCTCTGGGGCGAGCAGCTCAGCTGGCACGCTGAAGGCCACGTGGTTGAAACGAGGGTTGCCTGTCGGGTAGTAGGGATGGGTCACCTCTGGTCCTCCTGATCGTGGCGGTACTTCGGATCACGGCCTTGGTTTCTCGCGGATGGAGAGGGAGCGCCCGACAGGCGGGGCACCACCATCACCTTGCCCGCGAAGCGGCCCTCGGCCAGGCCGGTGAGGGTGTCAGAGATCCGGTCGAGCGGCACATCGTCGGCTTCTATGAGGGCATCGGCGGGGAACGAGTCGGTACCGAGCAGCTCGAGTGCCTGGCCGAACCCGTCACGGTCGTAGATGTACGAACCCCGCACGGTCAGCTCGTTCAGCAAGAATCGGTTGGGATCGAACGAAGGCTGATGGATGCCGGCGCCCACCAGCACCATGGTGCCGCCCTTGCCCAACTGGTGGAAGCCCGTCTCCATCGCGGCCTTGTGGCCCGAGCACTCGAGCACCACGTCGACGGGATGCTTCGCCATGCGTTCGGGCTCCCACGGCGGGAACTTCTCGAGGTCCGCGGGGTCGATCGCCGCGGACGCTCCCAGCCGTCGGGCCAGCCGGCGCCTCGGCTCGAAGGGCTCGACGACGGTCACCGGTCCGATCCCCCGCGCCACGAGCGCGGCGACACAAAGAGCACCTATCGGGCCCGCGCCCATCACCATCACGGTGTCGCCTGGCGAAACTCCTGACCGGGTGATCCCGTGCAGGGCAACCGCCAACGGCTCGGCCAACGCCGCCCGACGTGGCTCCAGCCCCTCCGGGATTCGCAGGAGCGCAGCAGCGGGAACCAGCACGTAGCTCGCGAAGGCGCCATCGCGGCCTTCCGCCATGGGCCCAGGGTCCTTCTCGCACTGCGAAGGCTGGCCCCCGAGGCAGCGCCGGCAGACCCCGCAGCGCGGCGAAGGCCCCCCGACCACCTTCTCCCCGAGCGACCACCCTCGCACCTGCTCCCCGATGGCCACGATGGTCCCGGAGTACTCGTGGCCCGCAACCGTGCCGGGCTTCTCGCCCCAGCCTTCCAGGAGCATGTGGATGTCGGAGCCGCAGATCCCACAGTGGTCGACCTCCACCAACACCTCGTCGCCGGCTGGCGATGGCACCGGGCGCTCCTCCACCACCACCACGCCGGGCTTCTTGTAGACGGCGGCGGGCATCACCTGGGGCAGCGGGTCCGCTGCAGACGTCCCGGTTGCGCTCGGACCTGACACGGGCGGCACTCTACTTGCGGGACGAAACGGGGACCCGCCGGCGTTGAAGACTCCGGGAGCCAGCTGACCGTGCCGGGAGGAGCGAGATGGGTGTCAAAGAGTTGGGCCATGTGGTGCTGTACGTCAGAGACCTCGAGCGGTCGGCGGGCTTCTACCGGGACGTGCTCGGCTTTCCACAGGTCTTCTCGGGAGGTCGGGGGTTCCCGGCTGTGGCGTTCTCGTCAGGCAGGACCCACCACGAGCTGCTGCTGATCGAGGTTGGCGCCGATGCTGCCCCTGTGCCAGGAGGTCTCAGGGTCGGGCTGTATCACATCGGTTTAAAGGTCGGCGACACCGACGACGAGCTGCGTGGGATGCGGGCCCGCCTCGAGGACGCCGGGGTGCCGATCGTCGGCGCGAGCGACCACACCGTCACCCACAGCCTGTACATCCTCGATCCCGACGGCAACGAGCTGGAGCTCTACATCGACGTGGCCGGCGTGGACTGGTCGGCGGACCCCGCGCTGGTGGCAGCGCCCGTCCGGCCCCTGCGCCTGTAACAGGCGGCCTACGGGCTTGGCCGCAGTGGGCAAGAATCGAAAGATGGCCGCTCCACCCCCCAAACGGTTCGCGCCCTTGTTGCTCGCAACCCTTGCCTTCGCGGCCGGATGTGGAACGGCCGGCAGGTCCGGCGCGCCGGCGACGACCGCGGCTGGTCAGGCCACCACCTCCACGGTGCCGCCGACCTCGTCGGTGCCCCCGACGACCGCGCCCTACCAGGCGAGCGCCGCGCAACGGTCCCCCGATCTGGCTGCCGCTCGGCTCGTCGGGGCCTGGGCCGCAAACGACCTCGTGGCGGCGGCGAGCGTGGCCAGCCCCGAGGCCGTGCGAGCGTTGTTCGCGATCTCCTACCCGAAAGGCGACCTCCAGTCCCGGGGGTGCACCGAGGGGGTTTCTCCAGGCACGTGCACGTACCGCAACACCGCGACCAACGCCATCTACGAGATCGGGGTCATGCAGTCCGGATCGGGTTGGTACGTGAGCTCGGTTACCCCGGAGCAGTGATGGAAGACGTCGAGGCTCTCCTGGGGCGCCTGACCCTGGAGGAGAAGGTCTCTTTGACCGCGGGGGCCGACATGTGGCGCACGCCGGCGGTCGAACGCATCGGGCTGGCGCCGTGGAAGATGTCCGACGGGCCGGTCGGGGCGCGCGGGGCGCGCTTTAGCGGCGGCCCCCCTTCGGCCTGCTTTCCCTGCGCTACCGCCCTGGCTGCGAC
>JBPCRR010000057.1:0-6379 GCA_050996645.1 Acidimicrobiales bacterium
CCTCGACGCTGCCCACAGTGATCACGTCGGGGCGGGCTGGGGGCGGTCCCTCGGTTCGACGGAGGATCGCCTTCACCCGGGCTACGAGTTCCCGTGGTGAAAAGGGCTTGGTGACGTAATCGTCCGCGCCCAACTCCAAGCCGAGCACACGGTCGATCTCCTGATCGCGCGCGGTGAGGATCAGCAGCGGTAGCTGGCCCTTCGCGCGCAGGCGTCTACAAACCTCCAGGCCGTCGATGCCGCCGGGGAGACCCACGTCGAGTATCGCCATGCGGGGGTGCTCCCGATCCACCGCCGCCAGTCCGCGCTCGCCATCAGCCGCCTGGATGACCCGGAAGCCCTCCCGGCGAAGGTACATGTCCAGCAGGTCGGCGATGCTCGGGTCGTCCTCGACGACCACGATGGTGCCGGCGTCGCCGTTCACAACCTCGCCGCCTCGTCGCGCATTAGCCAAAGCATGCCAGTAGGAAGTGAGGAGAGTGTGAACCCGGGTACGCTCGGCGCCGGCATGGCCACCTACCTCGACGACATCCTCCGGGCCCATCGCGGTGCGACCGCGCGCGACACGCGCGACCTCAACCACCTGATCAAGCTTGCCAGCGCCGCCGAGAACGAGCCGGCGCGGGGGTTCGCCGCGGCCATCACCGCCGCGCCCGGACTGGCCGTCGTGGCCGAGATCAAGCGCGCCAGCCCCTCGCTGGGCGCCATCGCGCCAGATCTCGACCCGGCACGCCTCGCGGAGGCCTACCGCGACGGAGGAGCCGTCTGCCTCTCGGTGCTGACCGATGAGGAGTTCTTCTCCGGATCGCGGTCGGACCTGGTGTCGGCCCGCGAGGCCGTCGATCTGCCTGTGATTCGCAAAGACTTCACAGTCGTGCCGGCGGACGTCTGCGACGCGCGGCTGATGGGCGCTGATGCGATTCTTCTGATCACGGCGGCACTTTCCCCGACCGAGCTGGCATCGCTCATGGACCTGGCGCGTCAGCTCGAGATCGAGGCATTGGTCGAGGTGCACGATGAGGCCGAGGCCGAGCTGGCTCTGTCCCTCGGGGGAGGCCTGATCGGGGTCAACCAGCGCGACCTGACGACGTTCGAGGTCGATGGGGGACGGGCCGAGCGCGTCGCTGCGGTGCTGCCCGAGGGGGTCGTCAAGGTGGCGGAGTCCGGCGTCCGTAGCGCGGCTGACGCGGCCCGGCTCAGAGACGTCGGCTTCGACGCGATCCTGGTCGGGGAGTCGCTGGTCAGGGCGCACGATCCTTCGGCTGCAGTACGCCGCCTGGTGGATGCAGGCAGGCTGGAGTCCTCCGTCGGACGCGGGGATTGATGTTCGTAAAGATCTGCGGGACCACCAACGAGGACGACGCGCTGCTCGCCGTGGCCATGGGCGCGGACGCGGTGGGCTTCGTCTTTGCCACCTCCCCGCGCCAGATCGCCCCCCAGGTCGCGGCGGACATCGCTAAGCGCCTCCCGTTCGAGACGATAACGGTCGGGGTGTTTCGGGACGAGGCGCCGCAGAGGGTCGTCGAGGTCGCCCAACGGGCCGGCGTGCGCGCGGTGCAGCTGAGCGGCCACGAGAACGCCGAGACCGCTAGGTGGATCGGCGAGCGGGTCCCGATGCTTATACAGGGGTTCTCCGCCGGCGACCCGCGCGTGCGCCAGGCTGCCGACTACGAAGCGGACGCCATCCTCTTAGACGCTCCCCACCCCGGGTCGGGGAAGGTGTTCGACTGGGCCTTCGCCAGCGAGGTGCCGGTTGGCCAGCAGCTGATAATCGCTGGGGGGCTGACCACCGACAACGTGGCCGCGGCCATCGCCCGCACGAAGCCCTGGGGCGTCGACGTGGTCACCGGTGTCGAGCGCGGACCTGGCCAGAAGGACCCGGTTAAATTGCGCGAGTTCATCGCCGCCGCAAAAGCGGCAGCGCCCGCGGGTTACGAGCCGCGGACCGAGGCCCCCTATGACTGGCAGGACGAGTGACGGCCAGGTCGGACCTGGGGGAGTCGGCCCCCGGCGTCGCTGCAATGGGGGAGCCGGCGGCGGGAGGCCGTTTCGGACCGTATGGGGGGCGCTACATCCCCGAGAGCCTGGTGCCAGCGTGCCAGGAGCTCGAAGACGCGTTCCGGGTCGCTTGGGCAAACCCGGAGTTCCTGGAGCGGTATAGCGGCCTGCTGCGGGACTATGCCGGCCGCCCGACCCCGGTGACGGAGTGTCACCGGTTGTCCGACGTGCTCGGGATCCGCGTCCTGCTCAAGCGCGAGGACCTCACCCACACTGGGTCGCACAAGATCAACAACGTGATCGGCCAGGGCCTTCTGACCCTGGAGATGGGCAAGGGCCGGATGATCGCCGAGACCGGAGCTGGCCAACACGGCGTGGCGACTGCGACGGCGGCGGCCTACTTCGGGCTCGAATGCGTCGTCTACATGGGCGACGTGGACATGGCGCGCCAGGAGCTCAACGTGTTCCGGATGAGGCTTCTGGGCGCGGAGGTCAAGGCGGTGGCCTCCGGGAGCCGCACCCTGAAAGACGCGGTCAACGAGGCGCTCCGAGAGTGGGTCTCGTCGGTCGCCGACACGCACTACTGCCTCGGATCGGTGATGGGCCCTCACCCGTACCCCTGGATGGTCCGCGAGTTCCAGAGGGTGGTCGGCGATGAGGCCCGGGAGCAGTGCCGCTCGCTGCTCGGTGGCAGCGACCCGGACCTGGTGGTTGCCTGCGTCGGCGGGGGCTCCAACGCGGCCGGGACGTTCGCCGGCTTCGTCTCGAGCGGGTGCGAGCTGGTCGGGGTGGAAGCCGCCGGGGGCTCGGCCATGGGCCACGGGATCCCGGGGATCCTCCACGGCATGCGCAGCTATCTGCTCCAAGACGAGTGGGGTCAGATCCTCGAGGCCCATTCGATCTCCGCCGGCCTCGACTACCCGGGCGTTGGCCCCGAGCACGCCTGGCTCTCGGACACGGGCAGGGCCCGCTACGAGTCCGCGGACGACGCCGAGGTCCTGGAGGCGTTTCGGTTGTTGGCGCGGACCGAGGGCATCATTCCGGCGCTCGAGCCGGCGCACGCGCTGGCGTGGCTGATACGGGCGGGCCGGAGCGGAGAAGTGAAGCCTGGGTCCACGGTGCTCGTCACCCTGTCGGGGCGCGGCGACAAGGACGTCGATCAGGTCATGGAGCTGCTTGGGTGAGGGCTCCGGCGGACGGGCCGGTTGAGGTGACCTTGGAGTCGGCGCTGACGGCATCGCGGGATTCGGGCCGGAAGCTGTTGATCCCGTACATCACCGGCGGGATCGGGCCGGACTGGGTGCTCGCCGTCGAAGCTATGGCGCAGGCCGGGGCGGACGCCGTCGAGGTCGGGATCCCATTCTCTGATCCGGTGATGGACGGCCCGACCATCCAACAAGCCTCACTCCGAGCCCTGAGGTCAGGCGCCACCCCTGGGTCGATCCTCGATTCGCTCCTCGCCACTCGAGTGTGGGTCCCGCTGGTGGCCATGACCTACTACAACGTGGTTGTTCGAACCGGCCATCGCCGCTTCGCCCACCGCCTGAGGGATTCAGGCGTGCAGGGAGCGATCCTCCCCGACGTCCCGTTGGAGGAGCTGGGCGACTGGGATCGGGCTGCGCTCGACGCCGGGGTGGAAACGGTCCTGTTGGCGGCCCCCGTTACCCCCGACGACCGACTCGGCGAGCTCTGCCGGCGCTCGAGGGGCTTCGTGTACGGCGTGAACCTGATGGGCGTGACGGGTGAGCGTTCCACGCTCGCAGAGTCTTCGGCGGTGCTGGCTCGCCGCCTGAAGGCCGTGACCGACCTCCCGGTCGTAATGGGCTTCGGCATCTCCACGCCCGAGCAAGCCGTCGCGGTCGCCGCCGAAGCCGATGGTGTCGTGATCGCCTCCGTGCTGATGCGCGCGCTGCTCGACGGCCTGCCGCCGGCGGGGCTCGGCGACCTCGTGTCCCGCTTTCGGGCCGCGCTCGACCGCGGGTAGCGTGGGTCTCAAGGAGAGTCAGACTTCGAAGTCGAGGACCACCTTGACATCACCGGGCTGGCGCTTGTAGGCGTCGGCCCAGCTCGACAGGGGGACCCGCCGGCTGATCAGCCGCCCTAGCCACTCCGCGTCGGCCTTGGCCAACGCGGCGGCCCCAGCCTCGTAGTGGCGGCGGTTGGCGTTGACCGAACCGAACACCACGTCGTTCTCCAGCACCAAGCGGCGGTTGAGGAGGCCGGCGTCTACCGGCAGGCTTCGTCCCCCCGAGGACACGCCCGTGAGGCAGACCACCCCGTTGGGAGCGGCGGTCTCCATCACGTCGAAAACGAGTTGCCCGACGCCGGTGCACTCGATGACCACGTCTGCTTCGATGGCAGCGTCGCTGACGGATCCGTGGTGGTAGGTGGCCCCCAACTGGCGCACGAGGTCGGGCTTGAGGCCGTCGGTGACCTGGTCGAGGACGTGGACCTCGAGCCCTCTCTGAGTCCCGAGAAGCGCCGCGAGCAACCCGATGGGCCCCGCACCGGTCACGAGCACCTTGTTCGGTGTCCAGGTGGCCCGGGCGCCGATGCGCTCTATGTGCTCCCAAGCCTTGGCGACCACCGTCGTCGGCTCGAGCAGCACGCCCAGGTCCCCGAGCGCGGGATCGATCTTGACCACGAAGTCGGGGGTGATCCGGTACCGCTCCCTGGCGTAGCCGTGGTGTTGTTTGATCCCCCACTCGGTGTAGTTGCCGTTGCGGCACATGTCCCATTCGCCGACGGCGCAGTTGGGGCAGGGCAGGGGGTCGGGGCGCCGCACGATCGCCACGACGAGATCCCCCTTGGTGAGTCCGCTCCCGGCGGGCGCCTCCATCACCTCACCCAGTGATTCGTGGCCGATGGCCAGGCGCTCCTCGCCGGGCGGTGCCCACCCGTAGTCGCCATCGATGATCTCCAGGTCCGTCCCGCAGACCCCGATCCCCCGAGTTCGCACGAGCACCGGCCCGTCGGCCTCGTCGGGTTCGGGGAGCTCCGTCATCTGCACGGACCCCTTCTGCAATGGCACAACGGTTACGGCGCGCATGCTTGGGCACCGTAGCCGCGAGCGGCCGCTCGGCCGCGGTGCCCTGCCGTGCAGCCATCGGGCAGGATGGGTGCATGGCCGACTTGGCGCTCGCTGGCCGATCGCTGGTGGCCAGCCCCTTATTGCCGGACCCGAACTTTGACAGGACGGTTGTGCTCGTCCTTGTGCACAACGACGAGGGGGCCCTCGGCGTCGTGCTCAACCGGCCAACCGACACCCGCGTGGGGGTGCCGTTGCCGAAGTGGGAGAGCCTCGCGGCAGATCCAGCGGTCGTGTTCGTAGGAGGGCCGGTCAATCACCAGGCGGCACTCTGCCTCGCTCGCGTCTCGGGTGGTTCCCTCGGTGGACCCGAAACGGAAGCGGACGGGAGCTGGATCCGCGTGGCGGGCGAGGTCGGCACGCTCGACCTCGACTCGGAACCGGCGTTCCTGGCCAACGACCTGGCCGCGCTACGGATCTTCGCCGGTTATGCGGGCTGGGGAGCGGGTCAACTCGAAGCGGAGATCGCGGCGGGTGCGTGGTGGGTGGTCGATGCCGATCCGTCAGACGTGTTCTCCGGCGATCCCGATGGGCTTTGGAAGGCGGTGCTGCGGCGTCAGCGCGGTGGCCTTGCCCTTGCGTCGGCCTACCCTGACGACCCGTCGATGAACTGAACCGTCCGTGAACTGAACCGTCCAGAACGGCGGCAAACCCCTACGCCGGCTCGCGCTCCGCGCGTGACTGGCCGCGCTTTCGACCCCGCTCGGCCTGGTCGAGGATCACCTTGCGGAGCCGCACCATCGCCGGCGTGACCTCTACGCACTCGTCGGAGCGGATGAACTCCAGCGCCTGCTCCAACGAGAGTTGGCGCGCCGGGACCAACGGGACCGTGTGGTCCGACGACGAAGTGCGCATGTTGGTGAGCTTCTTCTCCTTGGTGGGGTTGACGTCCATGTCCTCGCTGCGGGCGTTCTCGCCGACGATCATGCCTTCGTAGACCTCCACACCCGGGCCCACAAATAGCGCACCGCGCTCTTGGAGGTTGGTCAACGCGTATCCGGTGGTCGGCCCGCGCCGGTCGGCCACGAGCGAGCCGTTGAGCCGGGTGCGAAGCTCCCCGAGCCAGGGCTCGTAGCCCTCGAACACGTGGTGCAGCTGGCCCGTGCCGCGCGTCTCGGTCAGGAACTCGGTGCGGAACCCGATCAGCCCCCGCGACGGCACCACCCACTCCATACGGCACCACCCGGTGTGGCCGTGGTTGGCCATGGTCTCCATGCGACCCTTGCGCAAGCTGAGCAGCTGGGTCACCACGCCCATGAAGTCGTCAGGAACGTCGACCGACACCCGCTCCAT
>JBPCRR010000160.1:0-5089 GCA_050996645.1 Acidimicrobiales bacterium
CGTTGGGCCTCATGCCGGCGAGGCCGTCCAGCGCCGCGCCGCGCAGCACGTTGAGAAGCACGGTCTCGGCCTGGTCGTCGGCGGTGTGCCCGGTGAGGACGCCGGCAGGCAGCGCTTCGTAGCGCGCGCGGCGCGCCCGAGCCTCGAGGTTCGGGCCTGGATCGACCCTCAGCGACAGGGCTTCGAACGCAGCGCCCCAGCACCATGCGGCCCCGGCTACAGCCGCCGCTTCGGCGTCCGACCCGAGGCGGAGCCCGTGGTCGACGTGCAGCGCGGTCACCGGCCGCCCTGTGGAGGCGGCCAGGACGAGCAGGGCCAGGGAGTCTGCGCCCCCTGAGACAGCGACAGCGAGGGCAGCGTCGCCGGCGGGCCAGCGGCAGCGGGCGAGCAGCGAGTCGCGCAGCGCCTTCGCGGCGGCAGGCAGGGCCCTCGCCGCGGCGGGTAGCCTCGACGCTCCGGCAGGCAGGGCGGGCATCCCTACGGCCCTACCGCGCCGGTGTCACGCCAGCGCCACGGGCGCGCCGGCCCGGGCGATCCAACGGTCCGGCCGGCGGATCTCGGGCCAGCTCGGGAGCCACTGAGGGCCCTGCCACACCTTGGCGAGCAGCTCCCTACCACCAGCGCCTTCGACCGCGTGCACGAAACGCTCCCCCTGCTCGTACTGGCGCATCTTGGCGTCGAGGCCGACGAGGCTCGTGATCACCTTGGCGAAGCCGTGCTGACGCCTCCGTTCCCGCAGGGTCGAGCTGAAGCGGGCGGCGTTTGGGATCTGGTCGGCGCCGGCGCGGTCCATGGGCACGTCGCCGTGGCCTTCGAGCAGGCTCATCAGCCCGCCGATCTCCTGAATGGCCGCATACTGCTCCGGGCCGGCCAGAAGGGTCAGCAGGCCGCCATAGTCGAGGGGGTTGCGTCCGGCGCGCAGGCCCTCGGCCGAGCTGCGAAGGGCCTCGAGGAGCCGGCGAGGGTCGGGGTCGATCCCGTCGAGGGTGTGCTCGAGGAGGGAGATGAAGTGCCCCCGCATCCACGGGACTCCGGTGAACTGCGCCCGGTGGGTGACCTCGTGCAGCGCCAGCCAGAGCCTGAACTCCCTCGGTGGGAAGCCGTGCCGCTTCTCCACCGAGAGCACGTTGGGGCCCACGTAGTAGACCATGTCCTGATCCTCGGGGTGCTCCTCCTCGATCAGCAGCTGGTCGTATTGGCCGAGGACGCGCCCCGACATCCAACCGAGGAGCAAGCCGACCTGGGCTCCGGCGACCTGGCGGCTGAGCCCAACCGGCGCCCGACCGAAGCGCGCTGGCCGCTGCATCTGCTCGGCGAGCTTGGCCGTGAGCGGCCGCAGCAGCCGCTGGAACGAGGCGATGTTGGCCCTGACCCAGCCGGCCCTGTCGGTGACGCGGGCGCGGGCCGGCCCGGCGAGGGATCGAAGCCCGGTTTCGGCGGTGACGAGCTCCTCGGCCTGGACGGTCAGTTCGCGGAAGTCGGACTCCAGCGCCCGCATCTCGTAGGAGGCCGGCGCGGGCCGGCGCCGGGCCTGGCGGACCGCGATTCGCTCGGCGACGTCCCAGGCGATCGGATCCTTCATTGCCGCAGCGTAACCGCCAGGTTGGGAAAGCCAGCCGTGGCGCACGGGCGCGGGACGATCAGGCGATCTTCTTGCCGCGGGTACGGGGGACGCTCATCGGCTCGTGCCGGTAGCAGTACTTGCCGTTGTTGTACATCGACAATTTGGTCTGGCAGCCCGGCTCACGGCAGGTCCGGTCCTTGCCGAAGGACTTCGAGGGTCGTTCGCTGCCACTCAAGGAGCGCCCTCCGAGTACTCGCTCGCTCATATCCTCACCAACGCTCGATCACGGCCGCGGATTCCTGCCCGCTATTCGGGACCGGGAAACGTCCTGGATGCCTCGCCGAGGGCGCGCGCCACCCTTGCCCGCAAGGCGTCGGGGACCTGCTCCCTGCAGCGCTTGGCGATCACGAGCTTCAACTCGGCCTCGAAGTCGAACGCCTCCAGGCACGGCGAGCACTGGTCGAGGTGGCGCTGGATCGCCTCCCGCCGCTGGGGGGTCAGCTCCCCGTCGAGGTAGTGGTACAGGGTGTCGAGAGCCTCGCGGCACTCTCCACCCTGAAGCTCGTGCTGAGCTGTTGGGCGCTCTGTGACGGGGTCGGGGTCTTGGTGGTCCATGGCGGGCTCTTATCAGTTGTTAGCTCTGGGCAGTCGTCAACTCGGGGCGGGCACGACAGGGGCGACGAGGCCGCGAGCGACACCAAAGTCATGCAACGTCTTTTGCAGCGCCTTTCTTCCGCGGTGCAGCCGGCTCATCACCGTGCCTATGGGGACATCGAGGATCTCGGCGATCTCCTTGTATGCGAAACCTTCGACATCGGCGAGCAGGACCGCCATGCGGAACTGCTCGGGTAGCGCTTCCACCGCAGCCTTGACGTCAGCGTCGGTGAAGTGCTCCAGGACCTCCTCCTCGGCGCTGCGGCTTGCCGCCACGGCCTCCAGCCCGCCGAGGCGGCGGTAGAGGTAGAGCTCCTCGACGTCGTCGAGGTCGGTCTGCTCGGGCCGGCGTTTCTTGGCGCGGTAGCTGTTGATGAAGGTGTTGGTGAGGATCTTGTACAGCCACGCCTTCAGGTTGGTGCCCGCCTGAAAGCTGGCGAACGCGCGGTAGGCCTTCAGGTAGGTCTCCTGCACCAGGTCCTCGGCGTCGGAGGGGTTGCGGGTCATGCGCAGGGCGGCGCTGTAGAGCGAGCCCATGTGCTCCATCGCCAGCTCGGCGAATCGGGCCTGGTCCGCCATGCGAGCACCCTACCTTGCAGCCGCGGACCCCTTCGGTCGACCGCTTGCCTTGCGGGCAGGCCTGGCGAGCTTGGTGCCCATCTCTGCCTGGATACGCCGCTCCATGGCCCTGCCGAGCTCCGCGTCGACCACCGCGGTGGCCAACGGGCGAAGCCGGCGGACCACCTCGGTCAGACGCCTCACGTCGGGCGCCGGCATTGAGCTCGTGAAGGAGCCGAAGAGGTGCCGGCTGACGACCTCCACGTAGGCGTCTGCGATCTCGGCCGACGACACCGAGACCCGGTTGCCGAGTGCGAGCACGTCCAGCAACGGGACGCCCGCCTCCACCAGCACCGAAGCGGCGTCGAGCAGCTGGGTGCTCGCGACCTGGAACCTCTCACCATCGCCTGCGACTTGCTCGAGCAGCCCAAACCGGGTGGCTTCGTGCAGGGCGGCTTCGTCGATACCAACGCCCAGGCGTTCGGCGAGCTCAGCGCGCGTCATCGCGGGCGGCGACTCCAGGGACCAAGGCCCGATCAACGCGGTCTCCAAGCCGAGCAGCTCGCTCAGGTCCTGGCCCTTCTCCCACCCCGCCAGCAACTCGGCGATGTTGGCCAGGCTGTAGCCGCGTCCGAGCAGCTCGCCGATCAGGCGCAGGCGGGCCAGGTGGGACCCGGAGTACCAACCGACGCGGCCCGCTCGCCTTGGCGGGGGCAGCAGGCCCCGATCCTGGTAGGAGCGGACGTTGCGCACCGTGGTCCCGGCCAGGCGGGCGAGCTCGTCTATCCGGTACTCGTCTGTGTCACCCGTCTGGACTGTCTCGCCCGCGTGGCCTGTCTCGCCCTCCACGGCCAGTCACGGTACCCGGGTGCGCCTAGGGTTCATGCAGTGGCCGAGCCTTGGGGGTGCCTCGCATGAACGTCACCGTGCTTGGGGGAGGGTCGTGGGGGACCACGGTGGCGTCGTTGACCACCGCTTCGAATGCCACGGTCCTATGGGCGCGCGATCCCGCGGTCGCCGACGAGGTCAACGCCCGCCACACAAACTCGGGCTACCTCCCGGACCTGGCGCTGCCGCCGGCGCTGCGCGCGACCGCCGACCTGGAGGAGGCCGTCCAGGGCGCGGACGTTTTGATCGTGGGAATCCCCTCCAAGGCGTTCCGTTCGGTCCTCGAGGATGCGGCCAAGTGGATCCGTCCCTGGATCCCTGTGGTCAGCCTGACCAAGGGGATCGAGCAGGGCACCCTCAAGCGGATGACCCAGATCATCGAGGAGCTGCTCCCGGGCCACCCGGCGGCCGCGCTCACGGGGCCAAACCTGGCTCGCGAGATCATGTCGGGCTACGCGGCCGCAAGCGTGATCGCCACCGAGGACCTCGGGGTCGCAGCGGCGTTGCAGGCGGTGCTCAGTCACCAGATGTTCAGGGTGTACATGAACCACGACGTGATCGGCTGCGAGGTCGGCGGCGCACTGAAGAACGTCGTCGCCATCGCCACCGGGATGGCCCAGGGCCTCGGCGTGGGCGACAACACCAGGGCGGCGGTCATGACCCGCGGCCTCGCGGAGCTGACCCGCCTGGGCGTGGCCATGGGCGCCGAGCAGGCCACCCTCGCCGGACTGGCCGGCATGGGCGACCTCATGGCCACCTGCATCAGCCCTCTCAGCCGCAACCGCACCGTCGGCGAGCAGCTAGGGCGCGGGCGAGCCCTCGAGGACATACTCGCGGAGATGCACATGGTGGCCGAGGGCGTGGGCACCGCCCTCACCGCGCTCGAGCTCGCCGATCACTACGGTGTCGAGCTGCCGATCTGCCGGGAGATCCATCAGGTGGTCATCGGCGAAAAGACAGCGGTGGACGCCTACCGTGGCCTCGGCGTCAAGCCCGGCCACGAGTCCGAGCCCGGCTGAGGCGCTAGGCCCGTCACCGCCGTCGAGCTTCGCAGGTCGAGGCCGGCGCGCAGCACTCCCCACGCAAGCGCCGCGCCGGCGCCCTCTCCGGCGCGCAGGCGCAGATCGAGGATCGGCTCCAGCCCCAAAGCTTGAAGCACCAGCGGGTGGCCGGCCTCCCGGCTGCGCTGGCCGGCGACGAGGTGGGCGCCGGCCGCCGGTTGCAGGCGCACGGCTATCAGGACGGCCACCGCGGTGGCCAGCCCGTCTGTAACCACGACCGCGCCAGCCTCGGCGGCGCCGAGCACGACGCCGGCGAGCACCGCTATCTCCGGCCCGCCGCAGACCTGCAACACCCTCCACGGCTCCCCGGGCCCGTCGCCGGTGCGGGGAGAGGCAAGCTTAGCGACGGCGGTGGGGGGGGGAC
>JBPCRR010000168.1:0-2813 GCA_050996645.1 Acidimicrobiales bacterium
CGTCAACACGCCCCACCTGGCCAAGTCCACGCTGTTCGAGATCTCCGGTCACCTGGGTTGGTACTCGGAGGGCATGTACCCGCCGATGGAAATGGAGGGAGCGACCTACTACCCCAAGCCCATGAACTGCCCCATGCACATGCTGATCTACAAAAGCCGCCAGCACTCCTATAGGGAGTTGCCGATGCGGCTTTTCGAGCTCGGCACCGTGTACCGCTTCGAGCGGTCCGGCGTACTCAACGGACTGCTGCGGGTTCGCGGCATCACCCAGGACGACTCCCACATCTTCTGCGCGCGAGAGCAGCTCGCGCCCGAGCTCGCAGACCTCCTTGCGTTCGTCCTGCGCATGCTGCGGACCTTCGGGCTGAGCGAGTTCGAGGCCGAGCTGGCCACGAGGCCCGAGAAGTTCGTCGGGGAGCGCGAGGACTGGGACGAGGCGACCGAGGCGCTGCGCCAGGCGCTCGAGGCCGCCGGCATCCCGTACGTGGTCGCGGAGGGAGAGGGGGCGTTTTACGCGCCGAAGATAGATGTGCACATCCGCGACGCGATCGGCCGGCGCTGGCAGGTCTCGACCCTGCAGGTCGACTTCCAGAATGCGGCGCGCTTCGACCTCGAGTACGTGGGCGCCGACAACGCGCGACACCGCCCCCACATCATCCACCGCGCTCTGTTCGGCTCGGTCGAGAGGTTCTTCGGGATACTGGTGGAGCACTACGCGGGGGCGTTCCCGACCTGGCTGGCACCGGTGCAGGC
This sequence comes from Acidimicrobiales bacterium, assembly GCA_050996645.1. GTDB lineage: Bacteria > Actinomycetota > Acidimicrobiia > Acidimicrobiales > Palsa-688 > JBPCRR01. Next base: position 754 of record JBPCRR010000168.1, read on the forward strand.
GAGGGTCCTTCCCGTGCGCGACGACCACCAGCCTTACGCGGACGGGGTGGCCGACCGTCTCAGGGCCGATGGCCTGCGGGTCGACGTGGCGCTCGCCGACGAGAAGCTCGGAGCCCGGATCCGAAAGGCGAAGCTCGAGAAGCTGCCATACGTGTTGGTGGTCGGCGACGACGACGTGGAGGCCGGCACCGTCGGCGTCAACGCGCGCGACAGCGAGCGCCCCGACCGAGGCGTGCCGGTAGATCGCTTCAGCGAGTCGGTGCGCGCGGAGGTCGCCGTTCACTTGTCGTCTTCCGGCGGTGGCCCCTCTCCGGCAGGCGCCCCGGCGGGTCCCCGGTTGTCGTGAGCTCACTCGAGAGGCTGTGGGCGGGCTGGCGGGCCGAGTTCGTCGCCACGAGCGGCGCCGCGCAACCCTGCGAGCGGGCGCCTGGCGGCGATCAGTGCGTGTTCTGCCGGATCCTCGGCAGCGGAGAGCCGGACTCCGACACCCACGTCTTGTGGCGGCACCCGAGCGGCCTGGCAGTCGCCGTGCTCAACGCCTACCCCTACACGAGCGGCCACCTCATGGTGATGACGTGCCGCCACGTGGGAACACCCGAAGACCTCGACGCCAGAGAATCGTCGTCGCTCTGGGAAGGGCTCTCGAGCGCCGTGGCAGCGCTCAAGGCTGCCTACCAGCCCGATGGCGTCAATGTCGGCGCCAATCTGGGCCGCGCGGCAGGTGCGGGGGTGCCGGGCCACCTCCACCTCCACGTGCTGCCCCGATGGGTCGGCGACACCAACTTCATGACAACGGTGGCAAACACGAGGGTGCTTCCCGAGGCCCTGTCGGTGAGCGCCGCCCGGCTGCGGGAGGCGTGGCGCCGGTAGGGGCTCAGCCGGCAGCCACGTCCCGCCGGACCTGGTCCCAGAGCTGGTGGGGCATCGAGTCGTAGTGGTCGAACTCCACGCTGAAGGTCCCCCGTCCCCCGGTCATCGAGCGCAGGTCGATCGCGTACCTCTGGATCTCCGAGCTCGGGACCCGGGCGGTGATGACCGACGTGCCGTCGCCCAGGGCCTCGCTTCCCTGGACCCTTCCCCGACGAGAGTTGAGGTCACCGAGCACGTCGCCCTGGTACGCGTCCGGCACCGTGACCTCCAGGCGTGAGAGCGGCTCGAGCATCACCGGCGAGGCCTTCGCCAGCGCCTCCCGGAAGCCCAGGGCGCCAGCCATCTTGAAGCTCATCTCCGAGGAGTCGACCGGGTGGAACTTGCCGTCGAAGCACGTGACGCGCACATCGACGACCGGATAGCCATAGTGGCCGCCTGAGGCCATGGCCTCCTCGATACCCTTCTGGACCGCCGGGATGTACTGGCGGGGTATCGCCCCGCCGACGATGCGGTCGACGAACTCGAAGCCCTCGCCCCGCTCGCGGGGCTCGACGCGCAGGTTGGCAACTCCGAACTGGCCGTGGTCGCCGGTCTGCTTTTTGTACTTGCCCTCCGCCTCGGCGGCAGCGGTGATCGTCTCGCGGTAGGCGACTGCCGGGGGCTCGACCAGGACCTCGACGCCGAACTTGCGCGCCAGGCGTTCGGTCACCACGTTCAGGTGGGTCTCGCCCATCCCCGACAGGAGGGTCTGATGGGTCTCGTCGTCGCGGCGGACCCTCAGGGCGGGATCCTCCTCTTGAAGCCTGTGGAGCGAGGTCATGAGCTTGTCCTCGTCGCCTTTGCTCCGCGGCTTTATGGCGATCGACAGCAGGGGCTCCGGCAGGGTCGGGGCGTCGAGGCTGACCGGGGTACCCCGAGGCGCCAGCGTGTCACCCGTGGCCACGTCGGCGAGCTTGGCCACCGCCCCCATGTCCCCGGTGGCGAGGTCGGGCACCTGCAGCTGCTCGCGGCCCCGCAGTGTGAACGGCGCGTGGATGCGCTCGTCGCTCCGGGTTCGTGAGTTCACGAGGACCGTGTCAGGGCGGATGGTGCCCGACACGACCTTGAACAACGAGATCCGCCCCACGTGGCGGTCCGCGATCGTCTTCCAGACCCACGCCAGGGGCTGGCCGTCGGGCTCGGGGCTGACC
>JBPCRR010000173.1:0-6395 GCA_050996645.1 Acidimicrobiales bacterium
ACGTGTACTGGAAGCTGGTCGCCTTCGAGGAGCGCCATCACCCGAAGCGCACCCTCGACCGCCTCCGCGGACGCCCCGAACGCGAGAGCGTCGTCCAGGACATCGAGGTGCCGGTGCAGCGCGTGGCCGAGTTCATGGACGGCTTCCATCGCGAGGTGCCGATCTCGCCGGTGTGGCTGTGCCCTCTGCGCCAGCGTGACGCCGCGGCGGTCTGGGACCTGTACCGTCTGGACCCCGGGACGCTCTCTGTGAATGTGGGTTTCTGGTCGACGTTCGCCCTCGGGCCCGGGATCAGCCCCGACCACCACAACAGGTGGGTGGAGGCCGAGGTCGAGCGCCTCTTGGGCCGCAAGTCGCTGTACTCCACGTCGTTCTACGACCAGGACACGTTTTGGAGGCTCTACAACGGGCAGGTGTACAGCGAGCTGAAACGCAAATACGATCCTGACCGACGCCTGCTGGACCTGTACGCCAAGTGCGTCCAGGCCCGTTGAGGAGACGAGGAGACGAGATGCCTTTAGCCGAGATATTGGAGAAGGTGGTTGGTGGTGACAAGCCGGTCGCCTTTTCCGCCTATGACGGCAGCAGCACAGGACCAGATGACGCGCTGGCACGGCTCAACGTGTTGGACCGGCGGGCGTTCAACTGCCTGGCCACCGCACCTGGCGAACTCGGCCTGGCTCGGGCCTACGTTTCTGGTTACCTCGACGTCGAAGGCGACCTGCACGCACTCCTTGCGACTTTGTCGGGCGACGCCATCGGCTCGCTCAGCTGGAAGGAACGGATCGGGGTGCTGCGCGACCTCGGTCCAGGTGTGCTGCGCCCGATAGCTCCCCCACCCGAAGAGGTCCGGCCCGGGCCCTGGTGGGGCCTGCGCCACTCGATGTCGCGCGACGCGCGAGCGATCAGCCACCACTACGACGTGTCCAACAGGTTCTACGGGCGGGTGCTCGGCCCGACCATGGCTTACACCTGCGCCGTCTACTCCGACGACCGAGCCACACTCGACGAGGCCCAGGTGGAGAAGGTCGACCTCGTGTGCCGCAAGCTCGATCTCCAGCCCGGCCAGCGGCTCCTTGACGTCGGGTGCGGCTGGGGCACCATGGTCCGCCACGCCGCCGAGAACTACGGGGTGCGCGTCCTCGGGGTCACCCTTTCACAACAGCAGGCAGAGTACGGTCAGAAGCGCCTCGCCGACGCTGGCCTCGCAGACGTGACCGAGATCCGCCACGCGGACTACCGCAGCGTCCCCGAAGGCGGCTTCGACGCCGTCAGCAGCATCGGGCTCACCGAGCACATCGGCGCCAAGAACCTGGCCGCCTACGCCTCGTTCCTGCTCGCCAAACTCAAGCCGCAAGGGCGTCTCCTCAACCATTGCATCACCCGTCCCATCAACACAACCGCCGCGCTGCGCCGGCGGGGCTTCATCAACCGCTACGTCTTCCCCGACGGCGAGCTGGAGGGGGTGGGGACGATCATCTCGGTGCTCCAGGACGCAGGCTTCGAGGTCCGCCACGAGGAGAACCTGAGGGAGCACTACGCGCGCACGTGCCGGGCGTGGGCCTCCAACCTCGACGCCCACTGGGAGGAGGCGGTCGCGGAGGTCGGCCAGGGCAGGGCGCGGGTGTGGAAGCTGTACCTGACCGGCTCCCAGCTCGGCTTCGAACAGCGCCGCATCGAGCTCCACCAGGTACTGGCCACCCGCAGCGACAGAGGTCGCTCGGGGATGCCCCTACGCCCCGACTTCTCCCCCCGCGGCGCCTGAGTCTCGCCCGTCGCCGCGCAACCCGGAGATCACCCGTCGCGTCGATCACTCCGGCGTTGCTCCCCACAGGCGGTCCCTCAGCCCCGAAGCACGGGCGATCCGGCGACCGAGCGCAGCGCGCACGGAGGCCTCCGAGGCGACAAGCGTCACATCGTGGCGAGCGCGGGTGACGGCGGTGTAGAGCAGCTCGCGTGTCAGGACGCGCGAGGTCGGCTCGGGCAGCACGACCACCACGGACTCGAACTGCGAGCCCTGGCTCTTGTGCACGGTCATCGCACGAAGCGTCTCGACCGACTCCAGGCGTGCGGGGTTGACCGACGCAAGCTCACCGCGGCGCTCGAACACCGCCGTCGCGCCATCTGGGCCGGCGACCACCACACCCGTGTCTCCGTTGTAGAGCTGGAGCTCGTAGTTGTTGGCGGTGACAAGCAGCGGTCGTCCCACGTACCAGGGGCCCTTGCCGCGGTCACCAATCGCCGCGCGCAGCCACCCTTCGACCCGATCGGTCCACGCCTCGACCCCAAACGAGCCTCGACGGTGAGCGCAAAGCACGCGAACTGAGCCCAAGGCCTCGAGCGCCGCCGCACCGTCGCCTTCCTCGGCTGCTTCCACGAGCCGGCGGCCAGCGTCTATCACCCGATCGCGCACAACGACGAGCAGCTCGCTCGACTCCGCGAGGCCACCGTCGGGCGGCGCCGGTATCCAACGCAGCGACTCGTCGGGCCGGCGGAGCAGGTCGAGTGCTCGGTCCTCGTCGCCGCTCTGTATGACCCTCGCCAGGCGGGCGATGCTCCCGCCGAAGCGGTGCACGCGCCTCAGCACCACGATCCCGTCGCCCAGCCCCACGCCGGCTTGCGGTCCGCCGGCGGGGAGAACCTGGCCGGTAACCGCTTCCAGGCGGGTCCTTGCCGCGGCGCTGACGATCAGGCGTCGGCGCGCCGGGCCGACGATGTCGCCGAGCACCGCCCCCGCCTCGACCGAAGCCAGCTGCTCGGGATCCCCGAGCAGGATCAGTCTGGCGTCGGGACGTACCGCTTCGAGCAACTTCGCCATGAGCGAGAGCGAGACCATCGACGTCTCGTCCACTATCACCACGTCGTGGGGCAGCCGGTTGCGGCGGTCATGGCGAAAACGGCTGTTGCTGTCGGGGCGCCAACCGAGGAGGCGGTGCAGCGTCGAGGCCTGGACGGCCAGCAGTCGCCCCCGGGAGTGGGTTGCGACGTCGAGCGTTCGCGCCTCGGCGTGCACCGCCTCTTCGAGGCGCGCCGCGGCTTTGCCCGTCGGCGCTGCCAGGGCCACCCGGGGCGGCGCGGCGGCCGTGGCCTGCTCGTCCATCAGGGCGAGGATCCGCGCGACCGTGGTGGTCTTGCCGGTGCCGGGTCCGCCGGCGATGACGGTGAGACCCTGCACGACAGCCGCCGCTGCGGCAAGGCGCTGCGGGTCCGCAGCTCGCTCCCCGCCGGGGCCTGGCTCCTCAGCGGTGCCTAGCTCGTCGCCGGGGGCTCGCTCCTCCGCGGGGAACAGCCGCTCTATCCCGTCGCGCAGCATGGCATGATCGACCTCGTCGTGGGTCCGCGCTGCTCGGGCTGCGATGTCGGCCGCCACTAGGCACTCCTGGCGCCAATACCGTTCGAGGTAGAGCCGGTTTCCGTCCAGACGCAGAGGAAGCCCCGAGGACTGGTCGCCCTCGCCGCTGGCGACCAATGCGCTCGCCGCCAGCAACCCCAGCCAACGCGCAGGGTCGGGCCAGGGCAGGGCAGAGACGTCACCGAGGCCCTCGACCTCGGGGATGACGGTGCTTTGCACGCTCGTCAGGTCGACGCAGACGTGCCCGAGGCGCAGCGCGCGGACCACAAGTGCCGCCGCCAGGGTGACCTCGTCGGAGCAGCCGCCCGCCAGGGAGGACAGACGCCCCGCCACGTGCACGTCGGAGGCTTGGAGCAGGGTGGCTTGGTTGAAGGGGGCCAGCGCTACCTGGCCACGAAGGCAGAGCCGGGGGTCCGCGCTCGGCCACGCGGCCGCTGGCAGGGGATCGCTCACTCCCCTCACCTCCCAGTCCCCGCTGGATCGCCCCGATCGAACAGGTCCGACAGCTCGAGGATCAGCCCGGCCGGCGGGGCCCAGGCGAAGACCCCGCAGCGGCGGCCGTCCACCACGGGCGTGGCCGGACCCGACATGCCCCGGAGGAACAGGTACAAGACGCCACCGAGGTCCGTGGTTGGGTCGTAGCCGGAGAGTCGCCAGCGCAGATAGCGGTGCAGAGCGACTGAGTACAGCAGGGCTTGCAGGGGGTAGTGGGCCGCCTCCATCGCCGTGGCCATAGCTTCGTGGCGGTAGTGCCAAGCAGACAAGGGCTCCTCGCCCGCACTCAGCCAGTTCGTCTTGTAGTCCACCACGACGTAGCGGGCTCGACCCCGGTCAATGGGTGTCCGAAACACCAGGTCGATGCTGCCGGTGAGGTAGCCCCGGAGCGGCTCGGGCCCGAGTGCCCTGAGTCGATCGGGGTACCCGGCAAGGGGATCCTCCGGGGGCACCCAGCGCTGCGTCGAGTCGGCGAGCGCTTCGAGCGTCACAGCGCCGCTCGGCCGGTCCCCGCCGGCCAGCGGCAACTCGAAGTCGACCTCGTCGAGGCGGTCCCCGCGGGCCAGGGCGCGCAGGCGAAGGTCGCGCTGATCGGGACCGAGCGGGGTGTCGATCGCGGCGCCCAGGGCTGCTATCAGTCCCACAGGGTCGAGCCCTCGAACCGGCGTGTTGCGCCGGGAGCACTCGACCAAGCGCGCATGCATCTCGGAGTCGAGGTCCGCAGCGGCGAAGTCAATCGACTCCAGCACGGAGTGGACGAGTGTTCCAAATGGCGCCCCCGAGGGGAGCCCTGCCATCGGGCTGGCCAAGGCGCGCAGCTCGACCTCAGGGCCGCCCGCGTGGCTCCCGAGCGGCACCGGCGCGGATGCCGGTTCGTCCATGCCACCGGCGGCTGACGGCTCCGGTTCGCTGCCAACGGCGGCGGAGCGGGAGGGCACCCCGTGGGCTGCCGCGGTGATCCCGGTATAGGACGAACGTCGCCACTCGGTGTCGAGGACCCGGTCGAAACTCGACGCCTCCAAGGCCGCTGCCCGATCCCGCGCCGGGCGCCAGTGAGTCCGGACGCCGACCCGAAGCCGCTCGACGCTGATGTTGCCCCCCGACGCTTCTGCGATCGCTTGCAGGCGCCTCTCCACGGTCGCATCGTCGGGGGTCTTGGTGAGGACCTTGGGGTCGGCCTCGTCGCCGCGAAAGATCAGCCGCCCGAGAGCGGACCACCGGCTGTCCTGGCTACCCGCCCACCACAGCACCACCTGATGGCGGGCACGGGTGAGGGCGACGTATGCCATCCGCAGCTGTTCAGACTGCCGCTCGGCGTCCGCCCTCGTCTTGTGCAGCGCGTAGCCGGGGGCATCCTTGCCACCCACGTCGATCGTCCTCGCATTGGAGCGGTCGGGTTCATGATAGACGGGGATCGACTTGTCCGAGCGTGGGCTGCTCCACATGAAGGGCAGGTACACGACAGGGAACTCGAGGCCCTTGCTGCGATGCACAGTGATCACCTGGACGGCGTCGGCGTCGGAGTCGAGGCGTCGGGTGCGATCCTGTGCCGACTCCTCGCCCGCCGACTCCCTGACGCGTTGGCGAAGCCACGTGGCAAGGGCGGCGATCCCGCGCTGGGAGGCGACCGCCTCCGCGTGGAGAAGCTCGGCGACGTGGGCCAAGTCGGTGATCCGGCGCTCCCCGCCCTCACTGCGCAAGAGCCGTCCAGGGAGCCCACCGCTCACAGTGATCAGCTCAGCCAACGCGGCCACCCCATCGCGGCCGAGCACACCGGCCCAGTGATGAAGGTCGGCTTGGAGCGCGCCGAGCTCGTCATCGCCGGCTGCGGCGAGCCGCTCGGGATCCCAACCTACGAAGCTGCCGAGTGCCACGGCGCGGGCGCGCGGAGCTGACGCCGGACGTTCCAGCGCTTCGAGGAGCTGGAGCCACTCCTGGGCGGCCGGGGCCGCGAACACACTCCCCCCGCCGTGCAGGACCACCGGTACCCCGATGCGTCCGAGGGTGTCGCAGATCAGCGAGCCCTCGCGGTTGGAAGGCACCAGGACCGCGACGTCGGCCGGACAGATCACCCGCACGCCACCGGCGTGGTCCTCCTCCGGGGAGGACCACCCGGGGGCGATGGAGCGTACGAGAGCTCCTGAAGACAGCAGCCCGACCAGATCGGAGGCGAGATCGGCGGCGATGAGGTCGCGGGCCGAAGGCTTGGCCACGGTCCCGTCGCGGATGCAGAGGACCTCGCCGTCGCCTCGATGAAGCACTCGCGCCCGCAGTGCGATCGGGCAAGGTGCCGACTTCAGGCCCGCGCCTGATCCCGGCGCTGCTTGCACCGGCCGGCAGGCGATCTCGGGGTGGCCGAGGGTGGATCTTCCCATGAGCGCGTCGAGCGCTTGGACCAGGCCCCGGTCGCTGCGCCAGTTGACGTCCAGGGTGAACACCTGGTCGGCCCGCCGGGCGGCGTCCAGATAGGACCAGACGTCGGCGCCCCTGAAGCTGTAGATGGCCTGTTTGGGGTCGCCGATCAGCACCAGCGCCCTCCCTGCGGGAG
>JBPCRR010000223.1:0-2826 GCA_050996645.1 Acidimicrobiales bacterium
GCCCAGGTCCGTGAGCTGCTGGACCGCTCTGCCCAGGAGCTGTCCGGTCGGGCCTCCGAACAGACCGACAAGACGGCGACCAACCTGCGGGAGGTGGCCGGCGAGCTGCACGCCTTGGCTGAGGGCCGCCCCGACCAGGCCACCCGGGTGGTCGGCTATGTCCGCCAGGTCGCCGACCGGTCCGAGCAGTACGCCGACCGACTGGGCCGGGAAGGCTTCGGGGCAGTGTCGGGCGATCTGAGCCGCTTCGCCCGTCGCCGCCCCGGCCTGTTCCTGCTCAGCGCGGCGGCGGCGGGGTTCGCGGCGGGGCCGTCTGACCCGAGGGGCCCAGGCAGTCAGCGCCGACTCCGGCCACATACCCCCGGCTTCGGGGCCGCTTCCCTCCGGCTACCAGCCCACCGCCGGGGCATCTAGTCCTAAAACAAGCGCATAAGCCCAGCTATCGCTGGCAACTATGCGGAGAACGGCCGGCGCTACTCGAGCACCCCACTGCCTTGGAGGTTGACCCGCCCGGAGTCATGACCGGGGCGTCGGCGGCGTGGATAGACGGGGCGATGGCGCGCCCGAGTACGCGGTTCTGCCACCGCTGGCAGGTGATGGTCGGTTGGCGGCGGCTGAGAGCGTCAGAGGCCGTAGAGCAGGCGGAAGAAGGCGCCCAGCCACGGGTTCCAGGCCTGGATGCGCCAGCGCACCTGGCCAGCGCCGATGACTATCTGGGCCGGGATGTCGATGAAGGCGGCCCGAAAGGTGCGGAACTCCATCCGCAGCAGGCGGAGGCGCGTCGGTGTGGGTCTCGGCCCAGCGAGGAGAGACCGGTAGCAACAGGGCACACCAGGCCTTGATGCTCCAAGCCAACGACACCATGGTCATGTAGGCCCAGTTGGCATTGAGCGTGTTGACCGGGGCGTGCATGGCGCGCAGGGCCTTGAGCTGGGCGATGAGGTTCTCCTGGTTGCAGCGGGAGCGGGCCTCTCCCACCACCTCGTCGCCGGCCAGGTCCCAGTCGTTGGTTATGTAGAAGAAGTAGCGGTACTCGCTGAACAACACGTTGTTGCCAGCCTCGACCGAGATGTCCTTTCTCAGGGCCACCACCCGGTAGTCCTTGGCGCAGCGGCGGGGGCGATAGTCGAACTCGATGATCTGCTCGGCCTGGCTGCGAAGGGTCTTGAACCCCCGGCGACGCACAACCTGGTCCTTGACATTGGCGGGCCGGGTCCGGGACCGGGTGGCCACCTCGGCCTCGGCCCGAGCCACCAGGTCCTGGTAGATCTCCTCGGGAGCCTCTTCGGCCACCTCCACCAAGTTGGCCCTGGCGTCATAGCCGAACACGAAGCGGACCCCCTCGGCGTCCCAGCGGTCGAAGTTGGCGGTGAGGGCGAAGTCGGTGTCGCCGCGGAGCAAGACGTCGGAGAAGCCGGCGCCCCGGCAGGTCTGGATGGCCCGGTCGTAGAGCGGGACCACCCCCTCATGGGAGGGGCGGTTGGCCCCGGACAGGCCCAGAAGCAGCGGCTCGGCGGTGTTGGCCAGGCTGACCAGGAGGGCCGAGTAGCCCCAGATGCCGTTGTAGGCGATGTCCATGCCCTCCTTGCAGGAGCCCTCGGTGGGAATGATGGAGGCATCGGCGTCGATGCGGGCCGTCTGGGAGAAGAGCTCGGGCCGCTGGACCGCCCACACCCGCTCCAGCCTCACCCGGTTGATGGCCTCTTGGAGGGCCATGACCGAGGTGGGGTCGAACCTGCGGCAGAAGTCCCCGGCCGGGGTGGGATCGGGCAGGGAGGCCACCCCCAGGCCATCCAGGAACACGGCGTCGTTGCGGCGGGCCTCGATGTCTTCCAGGCGGCTGCCACCGCATAGGGCGTTGTAGGCCAGGTTCAAGACGTGGTCGGACTCGTGGTAGGGGCGGTGCACGGCCAACAGATGGAGCGCCTCATCGATCTCGGCGGCCAGGCCGAGGGAGTCGACCAGCTTGGCCACCAGGCCCATGCCGCCGTGCGCGGTCCCCTTGGTGCGCTCGGAGTACTCATAGACGATGTTGGCCCGGCCCAGCACCGGCCCCTCGGGGTTGGGGACCACGGCGGCCGCCAGGCGGGCTTCGATGCGACCCTGCTCTCGCCCCAGCCGGCGGCGCAGCTCCCGTTGGGCTTTGCTCACCATTCATCCATAGCCTGTCTAAACTACGTAGTGGTGGATGCCAGAATGCACCGAGCAGGGGAGGAGGGCTGGGAGAAGATGGCCACCGAGGCCGAACTGTCTGGCCGTATCGAGGCGATCAAGTCCAACCTGGCCGGCTTGGGAGAGCTGAGGCCGGGGAGTCTCTCCGAGCAGTACAACACCTGCGGTGGCCCCAACTGTCGGTGCAAGACGGACCCCTCTCGCCGCCACGGGCCCTATCACCAGCTGAGCTACAGCCGCCGAGGTCGCAGCACGACCGAGAACATCCCTCCCGAACACATCGCCGCCGTGGCCACCAAGGTGGCCAACTACCAAAAGATGCGCCAGCTCATCGACCAGTGGGTCGACGCCTCGATCGAGCTGGACCGGCTGCGACGGAAGAAGGTCTGACCCCCACTGGGCCTTCACTCCAACTGGCTGGTGGTCTCCTCCTCAGGCATCCGAGAACCGCCCGCTGGTTGGGCCTTTTCACGTCCCGTGAGCGCCAACTCGGCCGTCTTGCGCTTGTATCAGGGCTAGAGGGCCGTCTGACCAATGAGTTGTGGACGATGATCACCATCCGCTGGCGCGCTGTACCCGTCCTCTACGCTCGCTGGGGCGCCGGCCACGTCGTCTGGGTAGCGCGCCGCTGGACCTTTCGGGGCGGCCTCACGG
>JBPCRR010000394.1:0-4813 GCA_050996645.1 Acidimicrobiales bacterium
TCTCCATCCTCCGCGGCGGAGGGGTCCCTCACCTTTCCACCACTTCTCGCCACCATACGCCCTTTTACTCCACCCGTCAACCAAACAACCCCGTATCGAGTCCGCACGGGCAGGACGGGACCAGCGCCGAAGCGCGTCGAGGCGCGCCGCGGAGCGACAGCCCCGGAGGCTCAGCCGAGTAGAGGTGGGAGCTGCTCCGCCAGGTCCTCGATCGTCCAGCGGTCGGGGCGCTCGATGCCGGGCAGCTTGGTCCAGCCCGACATCGGCTGGATCACCCCGCCGAACGCGTAGAAGACCTGGCCGGTGGCCGGGCAGTCCTCCGTGGCGAGCCACCCGACCAGGGGTGCCACGTTCGCAGGGTCCCACTCGTCGAAGCGGGACGGGTCCTCGGGGGGAGCGACCATCTCGCTCAGGCCGGGGGTCGACTCGGTCAACCTGGTCCGCGCCGCCGGCGCCAGCGCGTTTACCCGCACTCCGTAGCGCGACAGTTCCTGGGCGGCTATGGCGGTGAGGGCGGCTATGCCGGCCTTGGCCGCTCCGTAGTTAGTCTGGCCCGGGTTGCCGTGGAGCCCCGAAGTGGACGAGGTGTTGATCACCGAGGCCCGTACGGTGACACCGGACTTCGACTGCTGGCGCCAATAGGCAGCGGCGTGGCGAAGGGGCACGAAGTGCCCCTTCAGGTGGGCGGAGATGACCGCGTCCCACTCCGCCTCGGACATGTTCACCAGGAGCCGGTCGCGCAATATCCCTGCGTTGTTGACCAGGACGTGAAGGTCGCCAAATGCCTCGATCGCGGCCTGGACCAGGCGTTGGCCGGCCTGCCAGTCCGCCACGTCCTCACCGTTGACGACCGCCTCGCCGCCGAGCGCCCTGATCTCGGCCGCCACCTCCTGCGCCGGCGCGGCCTCGGCTCCGGTGCCATCGGGACCGACTCCGAGATCGTTGACCACCACCTTGGCCCCCTCGGCAGCAAATAGAAGCGCATGCTCACGTCCGAGCCCTCGGCCCGCCCCCGTGATGATCGCCACCCTTCCTTCGAGCGCGCCCACCGCAGTCCTCCTGACCAGTCGTTCGAGCGGTCCCGAGATCCGAGCCGTCCCGAGATCATGGCCCGGCAGCGCCCGCTCGCTCCAACTGAAAGACCAGGGCGTCGAGAAGGGCCTCGGGTCCGACACGGCGCCCGAGCCCGGTCGCAACGCCGGCGAGCGCTGCGGCGGCCCGACGCCGCTCAGCGTCGTCGAGGCGCAGCACGCCGAGCAAAGCGGCCGGATCCCAGTCGAGCAGGACCGCACACTGGAAGAGCGCACCCAGGCGGTTTCGGCGCTGGGCCACCCCCACCACCTTGCGGCCGGCGACCATCACCTCGCCGGGGCCCAAGCCGGCAAAGCACACCCACTGCGCCCAGGGGGGCCGGCGCATGGGGCCCCGCCACACCTCCGCCCCGACGACGCCGAGGGCGCCGAGGGCCCCGCACCAGGCTTCCCCGACCCACCACGCGGCCCTCCCCACATCGTCGGACCACGCAGGATCGGCGGCGGGGATCACCAGGTCCACCCACACGAGCGCGCCGTCCACCAAGACCGCGGCCCCGCCGCTGCGGCGTCTCGCCACGTCCACGCCCGCAGCCCTAGCGGCGCGCTCGTCGACGTGGGTCCCGGGTTGGCTGCTGCCGAGCACCACGGCCGGCACGGTCAGCTCCACGGCCCTGACACCGCGCTGCGCCGGGCCGGGACCGCGCAAGAGGTCCGCTGCCTCGGCGTGGAGCTGACCGGCTCGTCCCTGTACGTGGGTGATCGCCCAGCGTCGTTGGCTCAAGCGGACAGCGACGCCGACAGCGACCGGAGGTACGGCGCCCACTCGGAGCGCAGAGCCCCGCTCGCCGCGAGCACCCAGCTCCGCTCCCGGGGCGCGACGGGAGCCCTGCGGAGCTTCATCCCGCTGTCCTCGAGGAGGCGATCGCGCTTGCGGGTGTTGCAGGGGCGGCACGCGGCGACCACGTTGTCCCAGGTGTGCAACCCCCCTTTGCTGCGGGGCACTACGTGATCGATGTTTTCCGCGGAAGCACCGCAGTACTGGCACCGGTGACCGTCACGGGCGAAGACCGCGCGGCGGTTGAGGGCGATGCGGGCCTGGTAGGGGACCTTGACGAAGTAGCTCAGTCGAACAACCGACGGCTCGGGCCAAGCGGCCCTCTCGGAATGGAAGTCGCGCCCCGTCGACGCCAGCATCTCGGCCTTGCGGTCGATCAGGAGCACGAGTGCCCGGCGGCTCGACACGACGCAGAGCGGCTCGTAGGTCGCGTTGAGAACGAGCGCTCGCGACATCGGCCGTGGCCTCTACCGGCGCCCGGCCAGCTCGGCGACCGCGGCGGGCGAAGGAGACCTCCGGGCTGGGCGGTGGGCACGGGCGCGATGTGCCGGCACCGATGGGGCGGGGTCGTCCTCCTCGGCCAGAGCGCTGCCCACGGCGCGACGTTAGCGGCTGATGCCCATCAGGCGGCACCATTTCAGGTACTCGACGAGGTCACTGCCGCTCAGGCGCGGAGGGGTGTCTGTGCCGAAGAAGGTCTCCAGTCGGAAGCGCTCGTAGGACGGAGGAAGCGAGGGCAGCGGAGGCCACCGTCGCCACCAACCGGGCTCGGCCAGCCGTAGTGCCACCGAGACGGCGACGGGCCACAGCCGGGGGTGCGCCACCAGGGCGGCGACCGCCCGAAGCGGGACTCCTTCCACGCGCCGGCCTACTCCGGGGCGCCCAAGCGGCCGAGGCCGCGCAACGCCAAGGCACCCGCGCCCACCAGCGGTCCCCTCGAGCCGAGCGCCGACGGCATGATGCGGCACCCCGCCGAGTACTCGAGGCGGGCCCGGCTGTCGAGCTCGGCTTGGGCGGCAGAGAAGAAGGGTCGGCCGAAGCCCAGCGCCACCGAGCCGGCGACCGTCGCAAGGCGCAGGTCAAGCAGGTTGGCCACCGAGGCGACACCCTGGCCGACCAGGCGACCGGTTCGCTCCACCACGTCGGGCGCCGCCCGCGCGGGGGCGGCGCCGGTGAAGCCCGCTATTGCGAGGCCCGACGCCTCTGCCTCCAGGCACCCGCGGGCTCCGCAGCGACAGGGCCGCCCGTCGGGCACGACCGTGATGTGGCCGACGTGGCCGGCGTTGCCCGCCTCGCCGTCGACGAGGCGCCCATCGACCACCAAGCCGCCCCCGACCCCCGTGGAGACCACCATCGACAGGTAGTTGGACTTCCCGACCGCGGCGCCGGTCCAACCCTCCGCCAGCGCTAGAGCCTTGGCGTCGTTGTCCACCCAGGTGAGCAGCGACGTGTGGCGAGCGAGCTCCGAGCGAAGGGGGAAGTCCCGCCACGCCGGGATGTTGAGCGGCGACACCCTTTCACCACCTCTGAGCATCGGTCCACCGCAACCAACTCCGCACCCCAAAGGAGCCGCGCCGGCGGGGACCGCGCCCAACAGCCCCGTCAACGCCGACCAGAGCGCTCTGGCGTCGGCTGAGCCTGGAGTGGGACAGCGAGCCGACCACACGACGCCACCGGCCACGTCGACCAGCCCGGCTTCCAGCTTGGTCCCACCAATGTCCAGCGCCAGCACCTGCTCCACGCCACGCACGGTAGCCCGCGAGGCACGCGCCGCTGCCCGCAGTACGCTGTCGCCACGCCGGACAGGAGGGGCTGCGTGCCGAGACAACGGACGGTGGCGGCTCCGACCGTCGACACCTTCGCCGAGTTGTTCGACTCCATCGTCGACAACGTCTCCGAGGTGATCCAGGGAAAGCAAGCCGTGATCCGCCTCGCGCTGGTATGCCTTGTCTCCGAAGGCCACCTGCTGCTCGAAGACGTCCCCGGCGTAGGCAAGACGACCCTCGCAAAGGCGCTGGCCTATTCGTTCGGGCTGGAGTGGCGCCGGATCCAGTTCACTCCCGATCTGCTCCCCTCCGATGTCACTGGGGTAAACACTTACGACCGCGAGACCGCCGCGTTCAGCTTCCGCCCCGGTGGGATCTTCGCCAACGTCGTGCTCGGCGACGAGATCAACCGCGCGTCGCCAAAGACCCAGTCTGCGCTCCTGGAGGCGATGGAGGAACAGCAAGTGACCGTCGACTCCACGACCTATCGCCTGCCATCGCCCTTCCTGGTCATAGCCACCCAGAACCCCTTGGAGCACCAGGGCACCTATCCCCTCCCCGAGAGCCAGCTCGACCGCTTCCTTCTCAGGATCCGCATGGGGTACCCCGACCGGGCGGCCGAGCTCGCCATGCTCGACCGCCACGGGTCGGGGTCGATGGCCGAGGACCTGGAGCGTTCCGTCAAGGCGGTGGTGGGGCCGGGGACCGTCGCAACGATGATCGGTTACGCGAACTCGGTCCACATGGCTCCCGCCTTGAAGGGCTACATCGTGGACCTCGCCGACGCCACCCGGCGCCACCCCGGCCTCGCTCTCGGCATGTCCCCGCGGGCGGCGCTAGCCCTGCAGCGCTCCTCACGCGCTCTCGCCGCGTCCCTCGGGCGGCCATACGTGGTCCCCGACGACGTCCGGGCCCTGATCGGCCCGGTGCTCGAGCACCGCCTAGTGCTGTCGCTCGAATCGCGGGTGGCGGGGGCCCAGGTCGGCGATGTGCTCGATGAAGCCGTGCGCTCAGTGGCCGTGCCCAGCGGTCGCCTCGATGCCTAGGCGCCCGCCACGGTGCTGACCCGCCGAGGCCGTGCTCTCGCATTGGCGGGCCTGGCTATCGCCGCAGCCGCCGCGCTGTTCGGCGTGCAGGAGCTCTACGCCCTCGCGACGGCCGACGCGGCCCTGATCCTG
>JBPCRR010000037.1:0-2716 GCA_050996645.1 Acidimicrobiales bacterium
ACCAGGCGGTGGGAATACCCCCACTCGTCGTCGTACCAGCCGAACACCTTCACCAGCGAGCCCATCGCCATCGTGAGCTTGGAGTCGAAGGTGCACGAAGCCGGCGAGCCCACTATGTCCGACGAGACGATCGGGTCCTCGGTGTAGACGAGAACCCCGGCCATCGGACCGGACGCCGCAGCCTTACTGAAGGCCTCGTTTACCTCCTCCACACTGACCTCGCGGCCCAGGATCGCGGTGAAGTCGGTTATCGATCCGTCGGGGATCGGGACGCGAAGCGACGTGCCGTCGAGGCGGCCCTTCATGGCCTCGAGCACCAGGGAGGTCGTCCTGGCCGCACCGGTCGCAGAGGGCACGATGTTGACCGCCGCCGAGCGAGCCCGGCGCAGGTCCTTGTGCGCCAGGTCGAGGAGGTTCTGATCGTTGGTGAACGCGTGCACCGTCGTCATCAGGCCCTTGTCCACCCCGAAGGCGTCGTCTAGGACCTTGACCATCGGCACGAAGCAGTTGGTGGTGCAAGATGCGTTCGACACGATCCGGTGCGCCGATGGGTCGAACGTCTCGTCGTTGACCCCCATCACGAAGGTCGCGTCGACGTTCGTCGCAGGCGCCGAGATGATCACCCGGGGCGCGCCCGCCTCGACGTGTGCCGCCGCCTTTGCACCGTCGGTGAAGATGCCCGTGGACTCGACCACCACGTCCACCCCGACATCGCCCCATGGGAGCGCCTTCGGGTCGCGCTCGGCGAACACCTTGACGCTGCGCCCGGCGTAGGTGATGGTGTCCTCGGTCGCGCTCACCTCCCCAGCAAGTGTCCCGTGGGTGGAGTCGTACTTGAGAAGGTGTGCGTTGGTCGCCGTCGGCACCAGGTCGTTGACAGCGACCACCTCGACGTCTCCACCACTGCCACTGTCCTCACCCCTCTGTCGATCGCCCGACTGCCGATCAATGGCAGCTCGAAAGAAGTTGCGCCCGATTCGGCCGAACCCGTTGATCCCGACGCGGATCGTCATCGCACACTCCTCGTCATGGCCGCCAACCATGCCGGCCGATACCCACCATGTCAGCCGATACCGCCGCTGCGGTCCAATTCGGGCGCCGCCAGGGCGGTCAGCGCCGATGCGAGGCGTTCGGGGTCGTGGGCGCTCAGGTCCGCCCGGCCTACCGCCGCGGTGACCACCTTCACTCCCTCCAGGTACTGGTCCTCCAGACAGTGGTCCTGCAGGCAGTGGTCACGGGCGGTGAGGGCGCCGACGTCGACGAGCATCACGTCCACCGGCACCCGGTGTGCCGCGAGCGCGCGCAGGTGGTCCGCCGCCGAGAACCCCGCCGTCTCCGGCAGTTGCGGGCGGAGGTTGCAAACGTACACCCGGCCGCCGGTCCGCCGCTGCAGCGCTTCCCGCAGCGTCGGCACGGCGCACGCGGCCAACACGCTCGTAAAGAGCGAGCCCGGACCGATCACCACCTGGTCCGCCTCCTCGACAGCGGCGATCACCTCTTCGGGCACGGCCGGATCCGAGGGCACGAGGCAGACCGACGAGATCGCGTCCCTGGCCGCAGCCACGTTGACCTGTCCGACCACCGCCTCGCCGGCCACCTCCGCACAAAGGACAACCGGCTCCGACGTCGCGGGCAGCACGCGCGCCGACACGCCGAGGAGCTGCGATGCCTGGTGCAGGGCTTGCGTGAAGTCTCCGCTCTGCTCCGCCAAGCCGGCGATGATCAGGTTGCCGAGGGCGTGGCCTTCCAGGTCGCCGCTGCGGAAGCGGTGCTCGAAGGCCTGGGCCCACGGGGAGCCCGGGTCCGCCAGCGCGACCAGGCATCGCCGGATGTCACCCGGTGCCGGTATCCCGACGGCCTCGCGGAGCCGCCCGCTCGAGCCGCCGTCGTCGGCCACGGAGACCACGGCCGTCACCTGGCCGGCGTAGTGGCGCACCGCCCGCAGCGTGTTCGCGAGGCCGTGGCCGCCCCCAATCGCCACGACGTGGGGCCCCCCCGCCGGCCAGTCGGGTCTCATCTCTCCAGGTCCCGGTGGTGGACTGCGGGGTCGAAGCCTCTCGATCTGATGCGGTGGGCCAGCTCCTCGACGATCGCGACCGAGCGGTGCCTGCCCCCCGTGCAGCCCATGGCGACGGTGAGGTAGGACTTGCCCTCCTTGATGTAAGCCGGAAGCAGGAACCCGAGCAGCTGGTCCACCCGCTCGACGAACTCGGCCGCTTCGGGCCGTTGTAGCACGTAGTCACGCACGCGGACGTCAAGACCGGTGAGCGGGCGCAGCTCGTCGACCCAGTGCGGATTGGGGAGGAAACGGCAGTCGAACACGCTGTCGACGCCGAGGGGGACGCCGTGCTTGAAGCCGAACGAGACAAGCGATATCTGCATCGGCCCGGCGTCGTCGGAGGAGAACAGCTCGACCAGGCGTTCACGGAGCTGGTTGACATTGAGCTCGGTGGTGTCGACTATCACGTCCGCCGCGCTGCGGATCGCCTGCAAGCGGTCGCGCTCCTCCGCGATCGCCGCCGCCACGCCCTCGGTGCCGAGCGGGTGCCGGCGGCGGGTGCCTTCGAACCTGCGGATCAGCACCTCGTCAGAGGCTTCTAGAAACAGGATCCGCACCCGCGATCCGGTGGCCCGGAGCTGGTCGACCGCCGGCCCGAGGTCTCCCAGCTGATCGGCGTCACGGCCCACGACCAGGGCGACCCGCTCGGTCTGCGAC
>JBPCRR010000047.1:0-5597 GCA_050996645.1 Acidimicrobiales bacterium
TGCGAGGATCGCGACATGGCAACCACCTTCGAACACGCGCCGCACCCCCACGTCCAGGAGCGCAAGCGCAGCGGCCCCGCCACCACGATCGCCCAGCGGCGCCTCGATCACCCCAACCCGGTGGTCCGGTTCAACGCCCGGGTGGGCCTCGGGATCACCCTGGTCGTGGGGACGATGTGGTGCGCGTACCTGTTCACGATCATCGCGCTGGTGAGCGCCCCCTCCGCGTTCAGCTCGGGCAACACCCTGATAATCATCGCCTGGATCGCACAGACGTTCCTGCAGCTGGTCTTGCTGCCGATCATCATCGTGGGCCAAAACATCCAGGCGAAGGCCTCCGACAAGCGCGCCGCTGACACCTACAAGGACGCGGAAGCCGTCCTCCACGAGGCCGAGCAGATCCAGGCGCACCTCTCGGCACAGGACGCCGAGATCAGCAGGCTGCTGGGCATCGTCGAGAAGCTCACCGCGGCAGCCGGGGGCACCTGATGGCGATGATCGAGATCCTGACGTTCCACCTCCGTCCGGGAGTGGAGGAGCCCGCATTCCTGGCGACCGACAAGGCGGTGCAGGCGGACTTCGCCTACCAGCAGCCCGGCCTGCTTCGCCGCACGACCGCCAAGGGTGAAGACGGAAACTGGGTGGTGATCGACCTGTGGAGCTCGGCGGAGGCTGCCGACTCAGCCGACCAACGCTGGGGTACCGACCCCGCGACCGCGAGGTTCTCCTCGATGCTCGACCGCGGAACCGTCACCTCGGCCCGCTACCACGAGCTCGGCTGACCGGCCTACCGCTGGGCCGGGGTCATTGTTGGACCAGCGCCAGCTGGTTGCCTTCCGGGTCGACGATGAACGCGATCGTCGGGCCACCGGGCACGTCGAAGGGCTCAGACATCACCGAACTCCCGAGGCCCTCGGCTCTGGCGAGGGTGGCCCGAAGATCCGCCACCTGGACGTACAAGCTGACCAGGGGCGCTTCGCCGGCGCGGATGTGGCCGGACGGCCCGGGCTCGGGGCCTCCGAGGCCCGCGGGGATGGTCCGGATGTCGCCGTCGCCGACTTCCCAGTTGAACAGGGCCCTATAGAACTCTGCCTGCGCGCCGGGGTCCTTGGCGACGATCTCCCAGTGGACCACCGGCCTGGGCCAATCGGCGCCGCGGGTGGCGCCGGCGTCTACCGCCTCGGCGATGTCCTCACCCGGCCAGCCCGAGGTCAGCGGCGACGGCGTCGAAGGTCTGGTACTCCTCCGACGTGTCGACGTTGTCCTCGAACTGGATCACACCGAGCTCGGTGAAGCGCTGGCGCAGCCAGCCGTCGCCGGCGTCGAGGAGGCCGAGCTTCTTCACGTTCGGCACGATCTTGGAGAACAACATCACCTGGAACATCTCCTCCATCGGGTCCGGGTGGGTCTGGAGGAACCGCACCACCGACTTCGGGTCGACGCCCATCTTCTCCCACACGTCCTGGGCGAAGAAGCGGTTGCGGAGCTTGAGCGCCGCCTCGTAGCAGAACTCCTGGCGCTCCCGAAGCTCTGACGCGCTCAGCTGCTGGTAGAGCTCCTGGAGGGAAAGGACCCCGAAGGCGACGTGGCGGGCCTCGTCGCTCATCACGTAGCGCAGCAGCTTCTTTAGCAGCGGCTCGTTGGTGAGCATGTGCATGAAGCCGAACGCGGCCAGGGCCAGACCCTCGACCATGATCTGCATGCCGAGGTAGGTGATGTCCCAGCGGCTGTCCTCGATGATCTCGTCCAACAGGCCCTTCAGCTGGGGGTTGACCGGGTAGGCGCCGCCCAGCTTCTCCTCCAGGTAGCGGCCGAAGACCTCCACGTGGCGCGCCTCGTCCATGACCTGGGTGGCGGCGTAGTACTTGGCGTCGATCCAGGGGACCGTGGCGGTGATCAACCCGGTGCAGATCAGCGCGCCCTGCTCACCGTGGAGGAACTGCGACAGCGTCCACGTCTGGGTCTCGATCGCGAATTGCTGCCACTCCTTCTCGCCCCATTTGGCGGTGGGAGCGTCCCGGTCGTCGTGCATCACGTCGAAGCGTGCGATGCTCGCGGTGAGCTCAGCCGCCAGCTTCTCGTTGTCGACGTCGGTCTCCCACGGCAGGTCCGTGGACGCGTTCCACTGCGACTTCTTCGCCTTCTCGTAGAGCTTGACCAGTGCTGGGCGGCTCCTGGCGTAGTCCCAGGTGAACAGCACCTCGCTCTCCTGGTGGATGGTGTGCAGCACCTCGTCGAAGTCGCTGCGCTCGATGACGATGTCGTCCGCGTCATGGATCCTGGAGTCTTGGATCCGGGGGTCAAGGGTGGTCATGTCAGCTCCTCGCAGATCTCGGTCCTTCGGGCCATGCTAGCTACATAATAACCGCTATTCGGTCATGGGAGCGAACCGCAGGTCGAGCCGGGGGCTGCGACCGGCGGCCACAAGTACGATCACGCATGTGACCACCTCCGACCGGGCCCCTGTCTCATCGTCCGGGACAGCTGCCTCATCCTCGGGGACAGCTGCCTCATCGGTCCGTGCGACTGCCTCCGTGGACACCACCACGCGCGACCGGCTCCTCGACGCGGCGGCCCAGGTGTTCTGCGAGCGGGGCTACGAGGGCACGACGGTCTCGGAGGTGGCGAGGCGCGCGGGGCTCACCACCGGCGCCATCTACGCCAACTTCAAGGACAAGGCCGACATGCTTCTCCAGACGATCGAGCGCGACTCGGCGGCGGTCGTGGCGGAGATGGACGCCGCGCGCAACGCGGGGGTCAAGGCGGTGGACCGGCTCATGCTGATGGGCAGGCGGATGGTCGGGGAGCCTGACACCGACCGGCTGTTGTTCGTCGAGCTGCTCGCCGCGGCGAGGAGGGACCCCGACGTGGGCCGCCGGGTCACCGATGCGCTCACTGCGATGGAGTCCGAGCTCGCAAGAATGATGGGGAAGGCGATGCAGGAGGGCGACGTCGGAGAGGAGTGGGACCCGGCGGTGCTGGCCCGCTTCTGCCTGGCCCTCGGGGTGGGCTTCACCCACCTTGGGGTGGCGGGACTCCCCGATCCTGACCCCGCGATGTGGGCGGCTCTCACCCGCCGGCTGGTCGAATCCCTGCGGCCAAGCCACCTCGGCCCCTGAAGCTGGTCAGTCCGGGAAGGTGACCCCGAGCTCGGCGGCCTTGGCGGCGATCACCTCGGGCATGATGTTCCTGAACAGGTAGAGGTCCTTGGCCATGGCGTACCCAGGCGCCAACCCCTTCACGTATCGCTCGAAGTAGAAGACCTGCTTGGATACCAGCATCAGCTCTTGGGGAGCCTTGGCGCCCATCGACTCGGCGAGGGCGATCTGCTGCTTGAAGACCTCACCGAGGTCGACCGAGGACGCGTCGAGCTCCATGAGCGGCGGCATCACCATCGGAAGGCGCGCGCCCACCTCATCGTCGGGTCCCACGTCCTCGCTCAGGACGCCCACGTCTTTGTAGTTGCGCACCACCCGCGCCCAGTTGTTGTCGATGAGCGTCGTGCGGAACAGGTCGATGATGAGCTTCTTCCAGGGGTCGGGCAGCTCCCCCATCAGCCCGAAGTCCAGGTAGGCGGCTCGGCCATCGTCGAGCACCCAGATGTTGCCGGCGTGGACGTCGCCGTGGAACGGGCCGTGGACGCAGATGCTCTCCATCCCAACCTTGATGCCCTTGCGAAGCAGCGTCTGGGAGTCGATCTTGCGCTCCTTCAGGATCTCGAACGAGTCGATCGGCACGCCGTACATGCGCTCCATGCAGATCACCCGCGGACCGCAGTAGTCCCAGTACACCTCCGGAGCGGTCACGTCGGCGTTGTCGCCGAAGGCGCCGATGGCGTTGCGAAAGCGGGTCTGGCGGTCGGCTTCGAGCGCGCAGACGACCTCCTGATTGGAGACTTTGTGCATGTCCGCTATGAATGCGCAGGGTTGGAGCCGTTCGCCGAGCTTGGTCTTCTCGGCCAACTGGGCGAGCCGGTACAGGATCCGGAGGTCGGCGTTGATGGTCTTGCGGATCCCGGGCCGCTGCACCTTGACCACGGCTTCGCGCCCGTCAGGCAGAACGCAAGCGTGGACCTGGGCGATCGACGCCGAAGCCAGCGGCTGGTCGTCGAAGGACCTGAACAGCTGGGCGACCGGGCGGCCCAGGTCCTCCTCGACAACCCTGCGAACCGCCTCTGCGGGAAACGGCGGGACGTTGTCGAGACACCGCTTGCACGCTTCGGCCAAGGGTTCGGGGAAAACGCCGGGCGAGGAAGTGACGAGTTGGCCTGCCTTCACGAAGGTTGGCCCGAGCTTCTCGAAGGCGTCGACCAGGCCGTGGGAAGCCGCCAGAGCGAGAGACCTTCCATGCCGGCGGAAGACCCACTTGGCGACGGAGCGCAGGACCGACCAGGCGATCAGCCAGCCGACCGCCACCAGGCGGAATAGGTCCCCCACCGCAGGCTTGTCGAGGGGTGGCGCGTCGACCTTCAGTGCGCCGGGCGGCGGCCCGTCTGCCCACGGCCCTCTGAAGGCGGTGAGTACACCTGTGGACCCGAGCTCGGCGCGCGGCGCCTCCGCAGCCGCCCTGGCGAGGGCGCTGTCTGCGGTGACGATGCCGATCACGCGCTGACCCTCGAGCACCGGAAGGTGGCGGATGGTGTGCTTCGACATCAGCTCACGGGCTCTCGCCGCCGGGGTGGCGGTCGTCACGGTCACCACGCCGGTGCTCATGCGCGCTCCCACCTTGCACCCGGCCGGGTCGACCCCGTCCACGACGACGGCGACGATGTCGCGCTCGGTGATGATTCCCGCGAGACGGTCGCCGCTGTCGAGCACGACAGCCGCGGAGTGGCCCTCTTTCCGGAGCGTCCTGGCCGCTTCGGCCACTGTGTCTTCGGCGCGCACCGTGATCACATCCGTGCGCATGATCTCCGATGCCAGCGCCGGTGCCCTCTCGCTCATGGGCACGAGGGTAGTTGCGCCGCCCGGATCAGATACCTGACGCCGCTGTCAGGGTAGGTTTGGGATCGTGGCGCCTGGTGGTCCGGAGAGACTGGTTCGGGGCGCATGGCGCGCGCTGAGCGACCCGCGGCTCACAGGCGTGGCCCAGGCGCTGCCCAGGACCGCCGCGGTGCTGAGCCGCGCCCGCGCCACGCAAGGCATGGACGGCTTCGCGACTGCGGGAATCTCGGCCGGCCTCGCCGCCCAGGTTCTGCTCGACGAGGTGCTCATATCGGTGATGCGCAACCCGAAGCTGTTCCCCCACCGTGAGGACTACGAGCGGGCTGCGGAGAACATTCGCTTCGCCCACGACATGTGGCGCGACCGCGGGTGGCTGGACGATCCCGCGGCCTTCCACTCCTCGCCCGCCGCTCCCGCCTCAGCGAACCTCGCGCGGGAGAGGACCCTCGATCAGCGCTATGAGCACCTGAGCTTCGAGAGCGGCTACCTCCCCCACGAGCGCGAGCCCGGCTACGACCGCTGGCTGTCACACGACGCCAACCGCACGGCTCATGCATACGTCGTCCGCCACCGTGAGCAGGGACGGCCGTGGCTGGTCTGCCTCCACGGCTTCGGCATGGGCGCTCCCGCCATGGACCTGCGGGCCTTCAGGGC
>JBPCRR010000082.1:0-3062 GCA_050996645.1 Acidimicrobiales bacterium
GCTGCGCCCCCGCCGCCGGTGTCGGGTGCGCCGGCGGGGATCGGTGGCTGGTTGGGCGCTCCCGTGGGCGCAGCGCAAGAGGCGGCCGAGGCACCCACCAGGTTGCGGGCGCTTCGCAGGGCCCCCGCCATCAAGGTGTTGGTGGGGTGCTGCGCGCCGGAAGTCACAAAGACGCTCCCGTCCGCGACTACCAAGTTGTCGAAGCCATGTATACGTCCATATGGGTCGGTCACGCTGTTGGACGGCGAGGTGCCCATCTGCATCCCGCCCATGATGTGCTTAGTGTCGGGCATGGAACTGCCGGGCGTGAACGACTGGGTGCTCCCGGGTATCGCCGCAGACAGGTCGGCACCGGCCGCTTTGAGGACCGCGGTCATGATCGGGATGTAGAACAGCGACGCCACGTTCTCGTGGTTGCCGAGGGAGTAGGTGATCCTCGGCGCCGGCACGCCGAACATGTCCTTGACCTTGGGGTCGAGGTCGACGGTGTTGGTCATGTAGGGCAGGTCGGTGCCGATCATCTGCATCCCCGAAAGCCTGTCGCGCAGCAGGCTCGTGCGCATCAGCTGCTTGAACGTCGCGCCGAAGGGCTTCTGGGGCTGCAGGAGCGAAAGGATCAGCTGGTAGAAGGTCCCCTCGGCGACGGGCTCCTGGCTGCCGCCGCACTCACAGAGGCCCCCGCGTATGTAGGGCAGCCCGGCCGCCTTCGCGGCCACGCGCGCGCCGGTGTAGTCGGGGTCGGCCCAGTCCTCCATGCACACAGTCGACGAACGGCCCCTGTAGGCGTGGACCCGCTCGTGGAGGAATATCCCGAAGCCCAAGGTGAAGCTGTGGAACATCAGCCGCCGCCCCAGGCGGCCGCTTCGGTCGGGTAGGCCGGAGAGCAGCGCCAGGCGGGTGGTCTCGATGGCCGACGCCGCGAGCACCACCAGGTCGGCGGACTCGGTGTGCATCGTGCCGTCGGCGCTCAGGTACGACACGGCCGTGGCCCGGGTGCCGCTGTGGTGGACCCGCACCGCCATCGACTCCGTTCGCAGGTCGACGCGGCCGGTGCGCATGGCGCGCTGCAGGGGGGCGAGGGCACCGACCCGCGCCAGGATGGGGCAGCCGTAGCCGCTGCAGAACCCGCAGTTGTTGCACGTCGCGCGCCCGTCGTAGGGCTGCGAGTTGATCGCCATCGGGAACGGGTACGGGTGCAGTCCGAGCGTCCTGCACCCCTCGGCGATCAGCGAGGAGCTGCGCTGCTGGGGGCCCGGCGGCATCGGGAAGTCGCGGTGGTGGGGCGCGTGGGCCAAGGTGTTGGCGGGCATCTGGCCGACGGCGCCCGCCACGCCGATGAGCGCCTCGACCTCGTCGTAGTAGGGGGCCAGGTCGCCGTAGCTGAACGGCCAATCGGCCATGTCCGCACCGGGAAAGGGGCCGAGCATCGACAGGCCCTTGAAGTCGATGTCCCAGAACCGAGGCGTCTTTGCGTCCCAGTGGACCGTGCCTCCGCCGACGGTGACCGGCAGGTCGTTGAGAGGTCCCACGTAGGTCGCAGGCCCGCTGGCGTCGGCGCGAAAGGTCCGCGGGAACGCGATGGGGTCGGGCTGCTCGAAATAGCGAAGCTTGTCCTTGACCTCGTCGTTGGAGAACAGCGTCCGCTGTGGCCCCTGGGCGCTCCCCAGGCCGGTGTAGTAGTTGGAGCCCTTCTCGAGGATCACTACGTCCCAGCCCGCGCCGGCGAGCTCCATCGCCATGACGGCGCCGCCGGCCCCACTGCCGACGACGATGGCCTTGCCGCAGCCGGCCATCTACAGCTTGCCGAGCAAGGCGACCAGCTCGGTGATGAGGGGAGTGAGGACCAAGATGTCGACCCCGTCGGAGCGTGACACCTCGTCAGGCGTGTAGCCGACGGGCTGGACATCGCCTGGGAACGCGATGTCGAGCCAGCCGACGCGCCCCGCGTTGCCGCCGTATTCGGGGTTGGAGTACATGCCCTCGATGGTGTGCTCGAAGACGACGTTGGTGAAAGGCATCACCGCCGGCGAGGCGAGGATCTGGTCCTGCTCGAGCTGCGTGGCCAGGGTGAAGTCGCCGGTGCTGGCGGCAGCGTCAAGCTGCTTGACGCCCGCGCGGTACTGGGCCTGCAGCGACGCGAGGCGACGCTGCCACCCATAGCGCTGGGCGGCGTTGAGGGGAACCCACTGCTCCATGTAGTCGGGCCCGTTCGTGTGACGGTTGCTCCACGGTCCGCCGGCGTGGACTTTGGGGGGCGACAACGACAGCGCGGCGAGCATCGTGTCGATGTAGCGAACGACGTTCGCCTCCCGCGCGCCGGGGTGACCCGCCTCGGTCGGGTCGTCCTGGGGCCCGGGCACAAGGCGCGCCGAGGCGTCGACGATCACCGCGGCCTCGTGGGAGGTGAAAAACACGTAGCCCGCTCCGGGTCCCGCCAGGCTGCGGGCAGTTTCCAGCAGGCCGGGCATAAGGGCCGCCAGGGGAAGCAGCGAGATCCCGCCGAGGACCTGGCGCCGGGTCAAGGTGGACCGGAGGTGGCCGCCGGCGCCTCCTAGTTGCTCGGGCACAGCTTCCTCCCTCTCCGCAGCCCTGCCCTCTCCGCAGCCCTGCCCTACTATGACGCTCACGTCATGGTAGCCGTAGGCCGGAGGTCGGGACCAGTGATTGCCGGAGTGCCCATCCCCTCGCTGTCGGCAGGTGACTCGGGTGCTTGACCTGCTCGTCACCGGGGGGACGGTGATCGATGGAACTGGATCGCCCGGTCGGGTGCTCGACGTGGGCGTGCGCGATGGCACGGTGGTCCACATCGGCCCGACCGAGGAGCCCGCCGCGCGCCAGATCGACGCCACCGGGTTGGTGGTGGCACCCGGGTTCGTCGACATACACACCCACTACGACGCGCAGCTTGCGTGGGACCCCGCCGCCAGTCCCTCGCCACTGCACGGGGTCACCACGGTGATCGGCGGCAACTGCGGCTTCAGCCTGGCTCCCGCCGGCGAGGAGCACGCCGACTCCCTCATGCGCCTGATGGCCCGCGTCGAGGGGATGCCCCTCGACGCGCT
>JBPCRR010000228.1:0-7967 GCA_050996645.1 Acidimicrobiales bacterium
CGATGATCGTCTCCGGTGCTGAGCGGTCACAGGGTGCGACAGCGACGCCAGGAGGTCCGGGGGCCCAGAGCGCCGCGGCGGCAGTTCACCCGTTGCGGGGGCTGAGGTCGCCGGGTCCGGCCATCAGGGTCCACGGCGACTATCACCTGGGCCAGGTCATGCAGACCGACGCGGGGTGGTTCGTGCTCGACTTCGAGGGCGAGCCGGCCCGGCCCCTTGCCGAGCGGGTGGCGCCGACCTCTCCGCTCAAGGACGTAGCGGGGATGCTGCGGTCGTTCGACTACGCCGCGCGCTTTGCGCTCACCGAGAGGGACCCTTCGGAGATGGAAAGAGCCACGACGCTGGCGGCGTCCTGGGAAGCCCGCAACCGGGAGGCGTTCGTCGAGGGTTATCGGGGCGCGACCGGGATCTCGGAGCTGTTGGCCACGGGTGCCTCGGCTGAGATCGTGCTGTCGGCGTTCGAGCTCGACAAGGCCCTCTATGAGCTCGACTACGAGCGGGCCTACAGGCCGGAGTGGCTGCCGATACCTCTCGCGGCTATCCGAAGCCTGCTCGGGCGCCTTGGTGGGTAAGGACGCGGGGATGTGGAGGCAGGCCGGACCGTGAAGCGCGCTGGAACCCCGGGCCAGGGCGACGCCGAGCTGCAGGTGCGCGACCATGAGCGCGCTTCGCTCGAGGAGCAACTTGACCTGATAGTCGGCGGCTGTCACGGCGATCCCCACCGGGTGCTCGGGCGCCACGACGGGGTCGTGCGGGTATTCCGCCCTGGCGCTTCGGGCATGCGCCTGCTGATCGCCGAGGACGCCGTGGCGATGGTGCTGGTCCGTCCCGAGGGGGTGTTCGAGGCAGAGATGCCCGCCCTCGCCGACGGCTACCGCCTGGAGGCCACCTATCCGTCGGGGGACACCACCGTCTTCGAGGATCCCTATCGCTCGTGGCCGACGCTCGGCGACCTCGACCTCCACCTCTACGGTGAGGGCAGGCATCGACGGCTGTGGGAGGTCCTAGGCGCTCACCCGCGCGTCCACGGCGGCGCTGCAGGCGTGTCGTTCGCGGTGTGGGCGCCGAACGCCAAGGCGGTGAGGGTGGTCGGGGACTGGAACTTCTGGGACGGCAGGGTGCACCAGATGCGGTCTCTCGGCTCGTCGGGTGTTTGGGAGCTGTTCGTGCCCGGCGTCCGGGCTGGACAGCGCTACAAGTTCGAGATGGTCGCCGCCGATGGCCGACTGATCCTCAAGTCCGACCCGATGGCCTTTCGCTCCGAGGTGCCACCGGGAAATGCGAGCATCGTGGCCGAGCCACCGTCGCACGCCTGGGGTGACGAGGAGTGGATGCGCCGGCGCGCCGAGGCCGATCAGCTGAGCCAGCCGATGGCGATCTACGAGATGCACCTCGGCTCGTGGCGCCACACCGACGACGGGATGGGCGCCACTCGCCCCCTGACCTACCGTGAGCTCGCCACGGAGCTCCCGGACTACCTGGCGGACATGGGCTTCACCCACGTCGAGTTCATGCCTGTGGCCGAGCACCCCTTCACCGGATCATGGGGCTACCAGGTCTCCGCCTACTACGCGGCCACGTCCCGCTTTGGCTCGCCCGACGACCTGCGCTGCCTGATCGACGCGTGTCATCAGCGGGGGATAGGCGTCATCGTGGACTGGGTCCCGGCGCACTTTCCGCGGGACGACTTCGCCCTCGCCCGCTTCGACGGCACGGCGCTGTACGAGCACGAGGACCCTCGAAAGGGCACCCAGCCAGACTGGGGCACCCTCGTGTTCAATTACGGGCGCAACGAGGTGCGCAACTTCCTCGTCGCCAACGCGTTGTACTGGATCGAGCAGTTCCATGTCGACGGCCTGCGCGTCGACGCAGTTGCCTCGATGCTCTATCTCGACTACTCGCGAAAGCCCGGAGAGTGGGTCCCTAACGAGTTCGGCGGCCGCGAGAACCTCGAGGCGGTCGCGTTTCTTCGCGAGGTCAACGAGGCGATCTTCGGGCTCCACCCCGGGGCGACGGTCATCGCCGAGGAGTCCACGGCCTGGCCGGCAGTCTCGCGCCCCACCTACCTAGGTGGCCTCGGGTTCGGCTTCAAGTGGAACATGGGCTGGATGCACGACACCCTGGACTACTTCAGCAAGGACCCGCTCTACCGGCGTTACCACCACGGTGAGCTGACCTTCGGCCTGGTCTATGCGTGGCAAGAGAACTTCGTGCTGCCCCTGTCCCACGACGAGGTGGTCCACGGAAAGGGTTCGCTGCTGACCAAGATGCCCGGTGACAGGTGGCAGCAACTTGCGAACCTGCGGGCACTGCTCGCGTGGATGTGGGCCCATCCGGGCAAGCAGCTGCTGTTCATGGGCGCGGAGCTCGGTCAGGAGCGAGAGTGGAACCACGATCGCCAGCTGGATTGGGAGAGCCTCGAGTGGGCTGACCACGCGGGCCTTCACAAGCTGGTGCGCCAGCTCAATCTCGTCTACAGGGCGCAGCCGGCGATGTGGGAGGAGGACTTCGAGCCCGCCGGCTTCGAGTGGATCGACGCCAGCGACACTGAAGCCAGCGTGCTGTCGTTCCAACGCCGCCCAGGGCCCGACTCGACCTCCGGCGGCGACGTGGTGGTGTGTGTGGCCAACCTCACCCCCGTGCCACACCTCGGCTACAGGGTGGGGATGCCACGCCCGGGTCGATGGAGGGAAGCGTTGAACACCGACAGCGTCGAGTGGGGGGGCAGCGGGCACGGCAACGGGGAGGCGGTGATCGCTGCCTCGAGACCTTGGCAGGGCCAGCCCGCATCGGCCGAGCTCGTGTTGCCTCCGCTCGCTGTGATCTGGCTGACACCGGTTTGAGCTCCGCCCCGGATCGGGGTCACCGAGAGGGCTCAACATGACGTGCAATGGCACCTGGCGTCACCTACTCTGCGACCGGTGGCATCCAAGGCAAAGCACAGCCGTGGTCGGCTCCGCGCGCGTCGCTGGTGGGTGGCGGCGGCAGCCGCTGTCCTGGTGGCTGGTGGAGCCGCGGCGGCGGTGCTGATTAGGAACGGGTCCTCCGCCACAGCCCAACACAGCGGCGCTTCTTCGCCATCTACCAATGCCAACGCCGCGCTGGTGGCGCGCCTCGCCAGTTCGGTGACAGTGACCCCTGCGCCCGGGGCAACGCAGGTGCCCCTGGACACGCCGGTCACGGTCGCGACCGCCATGGGCACCATACGCTCGGTCGAAGTCGTTTCGAGCGCAGATGGCACCCTGCCCGGCGCGATCTCGACGTCGGGCACCCAGTGGCAGTCCTCGGGTGCCCTCGATCCCGGGGTGACCTACCTGGTGACGGTGAGCATCGTCGGCGACCGCGGGCTCAGCGCGCAGGTCCCGTCTTCGTTCTCGACCCTCACCCCGACCTACAAGGTGACTGGAAGCCTGTACCCCTTCGACGGGAGCACCGTCGGGGTGGGTCAGCCGATCGTCGTGCACTTCAGCCGGTCGGTGAGGACCCCGGCCGCACAATCGGCGGTGTTGTCGCACCTGACGGTCACGTCGTCGATGCCGATCACCGGCGGCTGGCACTGGTTCAGCCCCACTGAGCTGCACTTCCGCCCCCAGGTCTACTGGCCGACTGGCGATCAGGTCAGCGTGGCCAGCGACCTGCGCGGCTGGGACGCCGGCGCCGGCGCCTGGGGCAGCGGCCAGGTCAACGTGCGCTTCAAGATCGGCGACGCCCACATCTCGGTCGCCGACCTGGGCAAGGACCTCATTACCGTGACCGACAACGGCAAGCAGATCGGCTCCTATCCAATCAGCGGCGGCCGCACCCAGTACCCCACCATGACCGGCACCCACATAGCCCTGGACAAGTCCAACGTCGTGATCATGGACTCCGCCACCATCGGCATCCCCAAGGGGAACCCCGACTACTACTACGAGAAGGTTTACTGGGACGTCCGCATCAGCGACAGCGGCGAGTTCGTCCACGCGGCTCCGTGGTCGACCGGCTCACAGGGCCGTTCCAACGTTTCCCACGGCTGCATCAACCTGTCGACGGACCGGGCGCAAACCTTCTTCAACTTCAGCCAGGTGGGCGACGTCATCCAGGTGGTCGACGGGCCGCGTCCCCCCGTCGCGGGCGACCACGGTGTGATGGACTGGAGCCTCGCTTGGTCGCAGTGGACACCCGCGACCGTCCAAGTCCCCCCTGCCCCCACAACCACGACCAGCACCACGCCCGCCAACACGACCACCGTGGCTACACCGTCGAGAACCGGCTGACGGTCAGGTCGGTTGGCGCCGGGTCGGCGGGCGTCACGGCCGGGCGCAAGGGGTCAGGCCGAGGCTGTGACGCTGGAGCGCAGCTCGTCGGCTGCCCGCTCAGGGGGGACCACGTTGATGAGCACCCCGGACCCGAGCTCGAAGCCGCCCCGGGTGGTGACCTTGGGCAGGATGTGGACGTGCCAGTGGTAGTCGCCGCTGACTCTGTAGGGCGCCGAGTGGAACATCACGTTGTAGGCCACCTCACCCAACTGCTCGCGAACCGCGATCAGGGCCAGCTTGATGGACCGACCGACCGCAGCGAGCTCCTCGTCGCTGGAGCGGTAGAGGTGGAGGCTGTGGCGGCGGGGAACGACCAGCATCTCGTACGGGGTCCCGCTCCAAAACGGGGTCACGACCACCAGTTGGTCGTCGCAGAAGACCACGCGATGGCGCGCTTCCTCCTCGGCGTCGGCCACCGCACAGAGCAGGCAGTTCCCCTGGAACCGGGCAAAGCCGGCTAGCTCGCTGCTGGTCTCACCAGGGACGAACGGCATGGATAAAAGCTGCCCGTGGGGGTGCTCCAGGGATGCGCCCGCCTCGCGCCCGCAGTTGACAACCGCCTGGCTGTATCGCAACCCGGGGATCTCGGCGTGCTCGGCCATGCGGTCGCGCAGCACCTCCATGATCAACGCGGTGTGAGCGTCGGAGAGGTCCGGCCAGCTCGCCTGGTGCGCCGGGGTGAGGACGAATATCTCGTGGATGCCGCTGGCGGGGGCCTGGGTGAACACCGGCCCGAGGTGGGTGACCACCATTGCCTCGTTGCCTCCGAAGGCTGGGTAGCGGTTGGGGACGACCCGGACCTGCCATTGTCCCTCGGCCCCATAGCTCTCCACCGCCGGAGGATTGGAGTCCTCGTGGCCAGGGCAGAACGGGCACGGGCGGCCTGGCTCGTCCTCCACCGGGAGGCTGCGGTGCACGAACGCGTATGGGCGCTCCGAACGCTCCCCGGCTATCACCACCCAGCGGCCGGTGAGGGGATCGAGGCGCAGCTGGCTCATGGTCCAGCCGCTGGCCGGCGCAGTTGCGCTGCTCGCATACCCATCATCTCCACACCGCGACGGTAGCGCCGTGGTGGGTGGTATGTCGCGCATGCGGCGCCGCCGCGGCGTTTATGGTCGGGAGCGTGCTGCCGGCGTGGACTCTGCCTGTGCCTCCCCGGAGCAGTTCCGACGTTCAAGGTGCCGCCCACGCGATCCTGCGCCGGGCCGAGTTTGCCTCCCCCCATCGCAGCCTGCCCGCTGCCGCCTGGCACTGGGTCTCGGAGCACATCGGCAGGTGGCTGGACGACCTGGGCGGAGGCGCCGGTGGGGCGCGACTTGGCTGGCTCGGCGTGGTGGCGGCGGTGGCCGCGGCGACAGGGGCGATCGTGTGGGCCGTCCGCCATCGCGAACGCTGGGGAGGTCGTCCGCGGAGGACCCACGGCGTGGTGGTGAGCGACGTCGGCGCGCCGCGGCCGTTGGAGGCCTGGCTGGCGGAGGCGGCGGGCTGCGAGGCACGCGGCGCATGGCAGGGCTGTGTCAGGGCCCGCTATCGCGCGCTGCTGGCGGCTTTGGTGCAACGCGGCGTCACAGACGAACGCCCTGGGCGCACCTCCGGCGAGTACCTGCGCCGGGTCTCTGCACGGTTGCCCGAGGCCGCGGACGCAATGAAAGAAGCGACCGGGTGCTTCGAGGAGTGCTGGTATGGCCACAAGGAGGCTGGCCCCGCCGAGAGCGCCAAGCTGGCGAGGTTGACCGAGCAGATCCTGGCAGCTGCCGACGGGCGGAAGGCTCCACGCGGCCGCGGCGTTACGGGCGGGCCACGAGGGCTGGTCGGCGCGGGTGGGGTGGTCGGCGCCGAGGCGATGGTGGGCGCCGGCGCCGCGCCCACGGTGTCGGGACCGCCTTGAACGCCGCCGCAGTCGACGGCGCCCGACGGTCCCGGTGGTCTCGGGCTGTCCTGGCGACGCTGGTCGCGTCGGCGGGAGCTGCCGTGTGGCTCAGCGCGTCGAGCCCGCGGGGTCCCCACGGTCCCCCCCTCGACCCCCAGTCGACCTCCCCCGACGGGACAAAGGCTCTCGCCCTTCTGGTGGCTGGCCTCGGCGGGCGGGTGGACACGAGCGGGATCCTTCCGGCGTCCGGGACAGGAGTCGCCCTGGTGCTCAACGACAACCTGGGCGCGCCGGATCGCGCCGGGCTCCAGGCCTGGTTGGCCCAGGGAGGAACCCTGGTGCTCGCGGACCCAACGTCTCCCGTGCTGCCTGGGGGGTTGGGTGCCGAACCGGCCACCTCGGGCCAGCCCGTCGGCCCCGGCTCACAACTCGGGGGACCCGGCAGCGTGGCCACCCGGACGCTCAGCGGGTGCGGCGCCCCGTGGGCGAGAGGTGTGAGGGTGGTCGAGGTCGCAGACACACCGTTGTTGACCGGAGGCACCACCAGTTGCTTCCGAGCTGACGATGGGAGCTTTGCGGTGGAACAGCCGGTTGGCAAGGGCACCCTGGTCGCCCTTGCCGGCCCCGATATATGGACCAACCGCCTTCTCGCCGACCAGGACAACGGCCTCCTGGCGGCCGATCTGCTCGTCGCCTCGCCCGGCTCGAAGGT
The DNA here is from genome assembly GCA_050996645.1 of Acidimicrobiales bacterium. Lineage (GTDB taxonomy): Bacteria > Actinomycetota > Acidimicrobiia > Acidimicrobiales > Palsa-688 > JBPCRR01. The sequence continues at coordinate 6,881 of JBPCRR010000228.1, forward strand.
GGCTTGGCTGGGCGTCACCCGACCCGACGTGGCGCGCTTGGGCAGCGGCCACGCGACGCTGTGGAGCCTGCTCGGTGGCCGGATCAGGCAGATGCTTGTGGGGTTGGCCGTGGCCATGGGGGTCGTCGCCGCCTGGCGGGCGCGGCGGCTGGGCCGCCCCGTCATCGAAGCGCAGCCGGTGGCCATACCGGGCTCCGCCCTGGTCGCCGCCAAGGGCCGTCTCCTTGGCGGCGGCCACATGACCGAGCACGCGGCACAGATCTTGCGCGCGGATCTTGCGCGCAGTCTCGGCGAGACGCTTCACTTGCCGGCCAGCTCCTCTGCCCCGACCCTGGCGGAGTTGGCCTCGTGGCGAACGGGCAGACAACCAGAGGAGATCCTGGACCTGCTCAGCGGTCCGCTTCCCGCCAGCGATGCGGAGCTGGTCGAGCTCGCGAGGCAGATTGACGCCCTTGAGCAAGAGATCGACCGGCACGAGGTTGCCCATGCCTGAGAGACGCTCCGCACGCGGCGCTGCGTCCGTCCCACGCCAGCAGCCCCGAGAGGCTCTGGCTGCCCTGCGCGACGAGGTTGCAAAGGTGGTTGTCGGCCAAGAGGCGGTCGTTTCGGGGCTGCTGGTCGCCCTCCTGGCCTCGGGCCACGTCCTGCTCGAGGGGGTCCCGGGCGTGGCCAAGACGCTCCTGGCCAAGTCGCTGGCGGCCTCGGTGGACCTGCGGTTCGCCCGGATTCAGTTCACCCCCGACCTGATGCCGTCGGACGTGATCGGCCAGAGCATCTTCGAGCACGGGGAGTTCAGGTTTCGACCCGGACCGGTCTTCACCAACGTGCTGCTCGCCGACGAGATCAACCGCACCCCGCCGAAGACCCAGGCCGCCCTGCTCGAAGCCATGGAGGAGCACCAGGTGACTGTCGAGGGCGGCCCCAGGGCCCTCCCACGGCCGTTCGTGGTGGTGGCCACCCAGAACCCGATCGAATACGAAGGGACCTATCCGCTCCCCGAGGCACAGTTGGACAGGTTCATGATGAAGCTGGTGGTGCCCTACCCCAGCTCCGAGGAGGAGGAGGCTGTGGTCGCCCGCATCGACGC
>JBPCRR010000194.1:0-2722 GCA_050996645.1 Acidimicrobiales bacterium
CCCCTGAACAAGGGTGATCGAACACATCCAGCAGTGGTGAGAGCGCCCGCTCCACCGCAATAGAGCTGCCCGTCGGCGAGCACGAAGTGCCAGGACTCGAGCCGGTGGTCCGTCGGCATCGGCGCAAGCACCCACCCCTTCGGCGCTCTGGATCGCGAGCGACCACTCGGCCGAATCGCATTGAGCGGATGGCTCGCGGGCAGCCGCTGCTCGATCGGCCGCTCCTACGCGAACGAGCTCGGCCGCCGCTTCGCGATCCCAGCTGCTCGCAAGCGGGAAGGCGCGTTGCGGCAAGCTGAAATGCTTTGACTGTTCGGTAAGCGGCTCCCGCGCGCCGTGACATAGCTCATGGGTGGTAGGGGATCGAATGCAATCAGCTTGTCCGATGGGTGCGCCCAGCGTAAGCCCGACGCACGCCGACACCTACGCCGAGCAGGAGCAGTCCCAGCAGAACGGCGTCGAGGATCGGGTAGCCGGTGAACGGAAGCTGCGCGGTCGGCCCTCTCTTGTGGGTTTGAGCGACCTCCACCGTCGTCTCCGTGGTGCCGCCCGTCGTCCCGGTGTTCCCTGTGGTGCCGTCCGCCGTCCCGGTTGTCCCCGTGGTGCCGCCTGTCGTCCCGGTGGTCCCCGTGGTGCCGCCCGTCGGCCCGGTGGTCCCCGTGGTGCCGCCCGTCGTCCCGGTGGTCCCCGTCGTGCCGCCCGTCGTCCCGGTGGTCCCCGTGGTGACGCCCGTCGTCCCGGTGGTCCCCGTGGTCCCGCCCGTCGTCCCGGTGGTGCCGCCCGTCGTCCCGGTGGTCCCCGTGGTGACGCCCGTCGTCCCGGTGGTCCCGCCCGTCGTCCCGGTGGTGCCGCCCGTGGTCCCGGTCGACCCGGTGGTGCCGGTGGTCCCCGTCGTGCCGGTCGACCCGGTGGTGCCGGTCGTGCCGGTGGTGCCGGTCGTGCCGGTGGTGCCGGTGGTGCCGGTCGTGCCGGTGGTGCCGGTCGTGCTGCCGATGAAGTTGTTCGTGATCGTTGCGGTGCAGGTCACGGTGCTGGCGCCGGTCGTCCCAGAGGCGTTGCACTGGTTGATTGTGGTGGGAAAGCCGGTAGCCTGCGACGGGGGTGCTGTGACGGTGCAGGTCAGCGCTCCGCCCGCTCCGCCGGAGCTATTGCATTGGGTGACGCTTTGAGCCCCGGGACCAGCGGTACCGGTGCGGTTGTTACCCGGCGGCGTGGCGACGCAGGTCAGCGTGCCAACCGTGCCAGGGTTCTGGCATTGCATGACCGTGGAGTCGGTCGGAGCGCCGACTGGAAACCCGGTGAGGTTGTTTGTGGCTGTGACGGTGCAAGTCACGGTGCTCGCACCGCCGAGGCCGGAGTTGTTGCATTGACTGATCACGGTGACTGGTGTCGTGGAGGTCGTCGTGCCCCCGGTCGGGCAGATCGCCGACCCGGTACAGACGATCGTTGTCGCGATCGTCGCGAGGCCGGTCGGCTGGTTCGGGGTCGCTGGGTTAAACGTGAAATCATTGGTGATCGTGACCGTGCAGGTGATCGTGTCGCCACCGACAGAGCCGGTGTTGCTGCACTGATCGACGGTTCCGCTGCTCGGTGCCGAGGCGATCGGCGCCGCACGTTGCTTGGATGCCCTGATCGAGCTGGATGCCCAGCGACCGGCCGGCCGGTGATGGCCTCTCGCCCCCCGGTGATGACTTCTGCTCCGCAGTCGATCGACCAGCGTCAGCGTGGTCCGCCGATGACGAACCGAGGTCCTGGCGCTGATCGCGCCCCTTGGGAAGCCCCTGTGCCGGGAAAGCGCCTTGGCGCTCGTCCTCGGCACTGTAGTAGGGGAGCTGGTGCTCGACAGCGTGCCAGGCGGCGTGCTGGTAAGCGCTGGGATCGGGCCGGTGGTTATGGGCGTCGTGCTCGTGCTAGTGGGCGGCGTGCTCGTGCTGGTCGGCGCCGTGCTCGTTCTAGTCGGCGCCGGGCTCGTGCTGGTAGACGGTGTGCTGGTGCTGGTGCCGGTGGGCGCCGCGCTGGTGCTGGTGGGCGTCGTGCTGGTGCTGGTGGGCGTCGTGCTCGTGCTGGTGCTCGTCGTCGGCGCTGTAGGGGAGCTGGTGCTCGACAGCGTGCCAGGCGGCGTGCTGGTGAGCGCTGGGATCGGGCCCGTGGTTGTGGGCGCCGTGCTCGTGCTGGTGGGTGCCGCGCTGGTGCTGGTGGGCGCCGCGCCGTTGTCGGATTGGCCGGTGCCAGGTTGAACTGCGCCGGCGACTAGCGGCTGGGAAACGAGCACCGCTAACACGAGCAAGGCGAATGACAGAGGGGCCCCGGCGGCACACGCCCAACCGGGTCCGCGCCGACGCTTGCCAACGGGCTTGTCTCTCCAGAAGGGATTGGCTGAATTTGCCATTGATACCTCCATGTTGCGGCGTACAGCCGCGAATAGCCCGGAGTATTCTCGAATGGCGCTACGTAGTCACTTCGTCATGATCCACGAGCTGCGTCAGCCCAAAAAACTCCTGAAGAACCACTTGTTAGTGCAGAGACGGAACGTTGCTTCCCGCATTGTAGCTATTGATCAAGTTCTACGGTAAAAGCTAAGGCATTCGTCCCCGGGAGAAGCAGATCTGTCGTGCGCCTGGAGAAGACCACCGAGCGAAAGCCGACCCTCCCCCGCTCGAACGTGTTCACGGCGACGAGCGAGAAAGAGTGGGACTTCAAGGGCAACGCGGCAGCTCAGTGC
>JBPCRR010000318.1:0-5540 GCA_050996645.1 Acidimicrobiales bacterium
GCTGCGCACCCCGCCGCGAAGGCCGGCCATGCCGAGGCCGACCACGCTCAAGGCCACCAGTCCCGCACACGCCGCCGCCAGATAGCGGGTGGCAGCATCGCCGAGGCGGCCGACCGGCTCGAACCACCGGACTCGGGCTGCCACCGCCTTACGCCACCGGACGGCCGTCAACTCCGCGAGCTCGGCCGGCGCCGGCGCCGCCAGCGGGCGCAGCGCCAGTCCGAGGTGTTCGGGCAACGTTTGGGGTGTCTGGGCCATCCTGGACAGCAACGCTCGTCGCGACCGCTCGATCAGCTGGGTCGACACCGGCACCGACACGCCCAGGACCACCGCCACCCTGGCGGGACCCATGCCCTCGACCTCGGAGAGCCACAGCGCGGCCCTCCAGCGATCCGGAAGGCTCCGGAATGCAGCCGCGGTCCTCGCCTCGGTGCGCGCCGGACTGCTGCGGCGCTCAGCGATCGGGATCGGCGCGGCAGCCCGGGAGTGGCGCGAGTCGGCCATTGCGCAGGAGTAGACCGCCGCCAGCAGCACAGGGCGGAACTCACCCCGGCTCCGGTCGTTGCCGCCGACCGCCGACGCCCGCCGGGAGCCCCTCGTCGCCTTGGCGAACCCCGCTGACACGGCGACCGCTGCGGTGTCGAGGTCCGAAGCCGTCGCGGCCGCCAGGCGCCAGGCTGTCTGGGCGTGCCTACGGAAAAGCTCCTCGAAGGCGCTGCGATCGGCCCGGGCGGCCCGGCGGGCGAGGTCGACCTCGGCGCTGCGCGCCGGGGCGGTGGCAACAGGAAGGGCGACAGAGTTCATGACCACCTCGGGCCGGGCTCGAGCAGATTGCACCTACGACTAGCGTCGGGGCCGATTGGCCCTGCTTCTATTGTTCCACGGATGGCGGCCGACTTCCTGCTCGGGGCGTCCCGTGAGGGCCACCCGCCGGCGGTAGCGTGAGCGCCATGACCTCCCGACCCGCCACCCTCGGGCAGCTGCGCGAGTCCGGTTGGCGCTCCGTGCCGGTCAAGGAGGAGGTCCGGGCCAACGCAGCGACCCGCATCGCCGCCGGCGAGCCGTTGGTCGAGGGGATCCTCGGCTACGACGACACCGTGCTTCCTCAGCTGGAGCACGCCCTGCTGGCCGGCCACGACATCATCTTCCTCGGCGAGCGCGGGCAGGCGAAAACCCGCATGATCCGCAGCCTGACCGGGCTCCTCGACGAGTGGCTGCCCATAGTGGCGGGCTCCGAGATCCTCGACGACCCCTACCAACCCGTCTCGCGACACGCCCGGGACCTGGTCGCCGACAAGGGCGAGGACACCCCCGTCGAGTGGGTGCATCGCGACGACCGCTTCGGCGAGAAGCTGGCGACCCCCGACACCTCCATCGCCGACCTCATCGGAGAGGTCGACCCGATAAAGGTGGCGGAAGGCCGGTACCTCTCCGACGAGCTGACGCTGCACTACGGCTTGGTGCCGCGCACCAATCGGGGGATCTTCGCGATCAACGAGCTCCCCGACCTCGCCGAGCGGATCCAGGTGGGCCTCCTCAACGTCTTGGAGGAGCGCGACGTGCAGGTTCGCGGCTACAAGATCCGCCTACCACTCGACGTGATGCTGGTGGCGTCGGCAAACCCGGAGGACTACACCAACCGGGGGCGGATCATCACCCCGCTCAAGGACCGCTTCGGCGCGCAGATCCGCACCCACTACCCCCTGGAAGTGGACACCGAGATGCTCGTGGTGCACCAAGAGGCCACCCCCGTCTCGATCGCCGGCCTCCGGGTAGAGGTGCCTGAGTTCATGGGCGAGATCGTGGCGACCCTGTCGCACCTGGCGCGCCAGAGCCCTCACATCAACCAGCGCTCGGGAGTCTCGGTGCGTCTGAGCGTCGCCAACTACGAGACCCTCATGGCGAGCGCGGCTCGCCGGGCGTTGCGCCTCGGCGAGACCGACGTCGTGCCGCGGGTGAGCGACCTCGAGGCGCTGGCGGCCTCGACGTCGGGCAAGGTCGAGATCGAGACAATCGACGAGGGCCGCGACGGCCAGGTGGTCGAACGCCTGTTGCACCAGGCGGTGCTCACGGTGTTCAAGTCCAGGGTGCCGATGGAGCGCGTCCGCGACGCGGTGGGCGCCTTCGACGAGGGCCGCGTGGTCCACGCCGGCGACGACGTGACGTCGAGCGACCTCGTGGCGGTACTCGACGACATCCCAGCTCTGCGCGACGCGGTCGTCGCCCTGGCAGGCTCGGAGTCGCCGGCGGCGGTGGCGAGCGCCACGGAGTTCGTGCTCGAGGGCCTGCATCTTTCGAAGCGCCTCAACAAGGATGCGGCCGGGAGCCGGGCCACCTACAGGTCTCGCTAGATGTTGGGAAAGGAGACGTTCATGGCAAAGCGCCGACGGAGTACCACGGCTCTCTTGGCACTGGGTGTGGCTGCGTTGATGGCCAGTGGGTGCGGCAGCGGGGGAAACAAGCTGGACGTCTCCACGGTGCTGCCCAAGACCTACGCCGCGACGGTCGCGACCAAGACCGCCGACGTGAGCTTCAACCTCGCCGTGACCGGTGGGTCGACCGGCTCCAAGGTGACCGGTCAAGGCAACGGAGCGTTCGACTTTGCCGCGAAGCGGGGCTCCATCAAGCTCACCGTCGGCATCCCGAGCGCTGGCCAGGTCAGCATCAACGAGGTGCTCGCCAACGGCGTGGCCTACATCCAGCTGCCGCAACAACTGCAGGGAGCGGTCGGCGGCAAGAAGTGGATCGGACTGTCGACCAGCGACTTCACGGGCGGCGCTTCGAGCTCGGGAGTGGATCCTTCCCAGGCCCTCTCGCTGTTGGAGAGCCACGCCCAGGACGTGACCAAGGTGGGCCCGGAGAACGTAGACGGGGTCTCCACCACCCACTACCGGGCGCAGTTGGACCCCCGCCAGGTCGTGGCCAACGCCTCCCCGGCGGTCCAGCGGCTGCTCGAGAGGGAGGGAACTTCGCTCAACGGCCATCTGATCCCTGTCGACCTGTGGGTCGACGCCCAGGGCCGTGCTCGCCGAATCAGCGAGACGGTCACGTTGACCCAGGCCCCTGGCGGGCAGTCGACCCTCCCCGCGTCGCTCTACCCGATCACCACGATGCTGACCCTGGACTTCTCCAACTTCGGCACACCGGTGAACGTCTCCGCCCCGCCGGCGAGCGAGGTGAGCAACATCCCGCTGAGCCAGCTCCTGTCGCCGTCCTCGGGCGGCTAGCCCGGTGCCCCAGTTCTCCTACTCGCGCTGGGACGGGACACAGGTCGGCTTCGAGTTCGGCGCCGACGACATCTTCGAGGAGCTGACCGACGAGCTGCTCTATCACGGGGACCTCAACCAGGCCCTGCAACGGCTCTTGCAGCGCGGCTTCCAGGACCGCAACGGCGAGCACGTGGCGGGCATGCGCGAGATGCTCGAGCGGCTCCGTCAGCGCCGGCGGGAGATGCTCGAGAGCCACGACCTCGGCGGGGCCTATGAAGACACCGCCCGCCGGCTGCGCGAGGTCGTCGACATGGAGCGGAGCGGCATCGACGATCTGGTCGAGGAGGCCCGCCAGTCGGGGGACCAGCGCCGCCAGGAGATCACAGAGGAGGTGGCCGCCGAGCGCCGGATGCGCCTCGACCTGTTGCCCCCTGACCTGGCGGGCCAGGTCCAGGAGCTCCAGGCATACGACTGGACCAGCAGCGAGGCCCGGGAGCGCTTCGACGAGCTGATGGACCAGCTTCGCTCGGAGCTGCTGCAGAGCCAGTTCAACCAGATGGCGGGCGCGATGTCGGACGTGTCGCCTGAGTCGCTGCAGCGGATGAAGGACATGTTCAACGACCTCAACCGCATGCTCGAGATGAAGGAGGCCGGCCAGGACACCGAGCGCGCTTTCGCCGAGTTCATGGACCGCTACGGCGACATGTTCCCGGGCGAGCCGCGCAGCCTCGACGAGCTGCTCGAGCAGATGGCCCGGCAGATGGCGGCGATGCAGAACCTGCTCAACTCGATGTCGCCCGAGCAGCGCGCGCAGCTCGAAGCCCTCTCGGAGGCGCTGCTCGAGGACATGGACCTGCGCTGGCAGGTGGACCGCTTGGCGGGCAACCTCCGAAACGCCTTCCCCCAGGCCGGATGGGGCCAGTCCTACGACTTCACCGGCTCGGACCCGCTTTCTTTCGGGCAGGCAGCCTCGGTGATCAACCAGCTCGGCGAGCTAGACCAACTGGAGAACCTCATGTCGAGCGCGCCCAACCCCGGTGCCCTGGCCGACATCGACATCGGGAGGGCCCGCCAGCTGTTGGGCGAGGACGCCGCGCGCTCGCTCGAGCAGCTCGCAAAGCTCAGCGTCAAGCTGAAAGAAGCCGGCCTCATCGACCAGCGCGAGGGCCGGTTGGAGCTCACGCCGCGGGGGATGCGCAAGATCGGCCACAACGCCCTGTCGGACCTGTTCTCCCGCCTCGTCAAGGAGCGGATGGGCCGCCACGTCGCCAACCGGGTGGGCATCGGCCACGAGCGGACCTACGAGACCAAGTCCTACGAGTGGGGCGATCCTTGGAACCTGTCGATCGAGCGGACGGTGCGCAACGCGTTGGCCCGGTCGGGCTCGGGCACGCCGGTGCGGTTGTCGCCCGGGGACTTCGAGGTCGAGCGAACCGAGAGCCTCACACGGACCTCCACGGTGCTGCTGATCGACCTCTCGCTGTCCATGCCCATGAGGGACAACTTCCTCGCCGCCAAGAAGGTGGCCATGGCGCTGCACACCCTCATCACCGTCCAGTACCCCCGCGACTACCTGGGGCTCGTGGGCTTCGGGGAGCTCGCCCGTGAGCTCCGCGCCGAGCAGCTCCCGGAGGTCTCGTGGGACTTCACCTACGGCACCAACATGCAGCACGCGTTGGTGATAGCCCGCCGGCTCCTGGCCCGCCAGGGTGGGACCAAGCAGGTCATCATGATCACCGACGGCGAGCCGACCGCACACCTTTTGGCCAGCGGCGAGCCCTACTTCAGCTACCCGCCCTCGCCCGAGACCGTGCGTGTCACCCTCGAGGAGGTCGTGCGCTGCACCAAAGAGGGGATAGTGATCAACACCTTCATGCTGGACGCGACCGGCTACCTGCGCCACTTCGTGGAGAAGTTGACCGAGCTCAACCGAGGACGGGCTTTCTTCACCACCCCTGAAACGCTCGGTGACTACGTGCTCGTGGACTTCTTGGACCAGAAGCGCTCCGCCCGGGGCGGGCGAGGGCGGCGCTCCGCCTGAGCGCACCCCGGAATTGTGCCAAGGTCTCGGCATGCGCGTGATCGTGGTCGGCTGCGGCAGGGTCGGTTCCGAGCTGGGCATCCGCCTCGTCCGTGAGGGACAGCAAGTGGTGGTCGTCGACAAGAACGCGGCGGCGTTCCGCAAACGCCTCCCCGAGGGATGGGGCGGGGCGACCGTCGTCGGGTTCGGGTTCGACCAGGACGTGCTCGAGGAGGCCGGTGTGCGCGACGCCGGCGCCTTGGCAGCGGTGCCCAGCGGCGACAACACCAACATCCTCACCGCGCGGATCG
>JBPCRR010000342.1:0-12399 GCA_050996645.1 Acidimicrobiales bacterium
ACCGCCACGACAACCACGATCGGGATCAGGTAGTGGTCGAGGTTGTGGATGCGCTGGCCCACGAAGAACGCCACCAGCGTGACGCCCACGGACCACACCAGGCCGCCGGCGACCTGCCAGATCGCAAAGAAGCGGGGAGTCACCTCGAGGATCCCCGCCAGTGGGTTCATGAGCGTGCGAACGCCGGGGATGAAGCGGGCCAGCACTATGGCCTTGGCGGGCCCGTACCGGTTGAACACCTCCTCGGCGCGCTCCACCTGCGACCGTCTGAACAACCTCGAGTCCGGCCGGTTGAACAGCGCCCTTCCGGCCCTGCGGCCGATCACGAAGCCAACCTGCGCGCCCGCAAGGGCCCCCACCGCGGCGCAGACCACAACGGCGACGATGTTGGGATGGACATGGTGACCGCCACCGTTCGCCGCCCACAGGCCGGCGGTTATCAACAAGGTGTCGCCCGGCAGCACGATCCCGAGCAGTATTCCGGTCTCGGCGAAGAGGATCAGCAGCACGCCCAAGGGCAGCGCGGTGCCGAAGAAGTTGAGGATCTGGGTGGCGCCCACGACGCCGAGCGTACTGGCCGCCTACATCGCCCCGGGGGTCGCGCCGCCGGGCCCAGCGCCCGACGGGGTACCGTGTGCCGCACCCGCTGGACGGCCGCGCACCTCTTTCCCCAAACCCCATGCCAAAGCCCCTAGTCATCGTCGAGTCGCCCGCCAAGGCGAAGACCATCGCCGGTTTCCTCGGCGCCGACTACGTCGTTGAGTCCTCGATAGGCCACATCCGCGACCTGCCAAGGAACGCCGCAGACGTGCCCGCCGCCTACAAGGGCGAGCCCTGGGCGCGCCTGGGTGTCGATGTCGACAACGACTTCAAGCCCCTCTACGTCATCTCCCGTGACAAGCGCGAGCAGGTCAGCAAGCTCAAGTCGCTCGTCAAGAACGCGAGCGAGCTCTATCTAGCGACCGACGAGGACCGCGAAGGCGAGTCGATCGCCTGGCACCTGCTCGAGGTCCTCGCGCCGCGCATCCCGGTCAAGCGCATGGTCTTCCACGAGATCACCAGACCCGCGATCGAGCGTGCTGTCGCCGAGTCCCGGGACCTCGACCGCCGCCTCGTCGACGCGCAGGAAACCCGCCGCATCCTCGACCGCCTCTACGGCTACGAGGTCTCGCCGGTGCTTTGGAAGAAGGTCATGCCCTCCCTGTCGGCCGGCCGGGTGCAGTCGGTCGCCACCCGCCTGCTTGTCGAGCGCGAGCGCGCCCGGATGCGGTTCCGCTCAGCGTCGTATTGGGACCTGACCGGCCGCTTCAGTGGGGAAAGGGAGCCGGTCGCCTTCGCGGCCACCCTGGTCGAGCTCGACGGGTCGCGCTTGGCGGTTGGCAAGGACTTCGACGAATCGGGCGCGCTCAAGGACTCCTCGATCGTCATGCTCGACGCGGAATCCGCCGCCGGGCTCGCTTCCCGTCTATCCGGCGCCGATTTCTCGGTGCGGTCGGTCGAGGAGAAGCCGTGGAGGCGGACGCCGCACCCGCCGTTCATGACCTCGACCCTGCAGCAGGAGGCGGGGCGCAAGCTGCGGTTCTCGGCGGCGCGCACCATGCGGGTCGCGCAGGGGCTCTACGAGTCCGGCTACATCACGTACATGCGAACCGACTCCACCACCTTGTCGGCCGAGGCCCTCTCGGCTGCGCGCTCCATCGCCACCTCGCTGTATGGACCTTCGTATGTCCCAGCTGCCCCGCGGCGTTACGACAAGAAGGTCAAGAACGCCCAGGAAGCCCACGAAGCGATCCGACCCGCGGGCGACGTGCTTCGTACTCCCGAGCAGACCGGGCTACACGGAGACGGGCGCAGGCTCTACGAGCTGGTGTGGATGCGAACGGTCGCGTCGCAGATGGCCGACGCGGTCGGCCAGAGCGTCCAGGTCCGGCTGGGCGCAGTCTCCTCCTCGGGCGAGGACGCGGAGTTCGCGACCTCGGGGCGGGTCATCACGTTCCCGGGCTTCCTTCGCGCCTACGTCGAGGGTTCCGACGACCCCGATGCGGAGCTAGAGGATCAAGAGAGCCGCCTCCCGGCGCTGACAGATGGCGAGACGTTGTCAGTGTTGTCGCTGGAGCCCGCCGGCCACGAGACCCAACCCCCGGCGCGCTACACCGAGGCCTCCTTAGTAAAGGCCCTGGAGGAGATGGGTGTCGGGCGCCCCTCCACCTATGCCAGCATCATCGACACCATCCAGGCGCGCGGCTACGTGTGGAAGAAGGGCTCGGCGCTGGTGCCGTCGTGGATCGCTTTCGCGGTCATAGGCCTGCTCGAGCAGCACTTCTCCAAGCTCGTCGACTACGGGTTCACGGCGTCGATGGAGGAGGACCTCGACGACATCGCGCGCGGCGCGCAAGAGGCCGTCCCGTGGCTGACGCGGTTCTATTTCGGGTCACCTTCCTCTGTTCCTGGCGACGGCGCCGGCTTGCAGCAGCTCGTATCGGAGCAACTCGGCGAGATCGACGCCCGGGAGATCAACTCCATCCCAATCGCGGAGGATCTCGTGGTGCGAGTGGGCCGCTACGGCCCCTATGTGCAGCGCGGCGAGGAGCGCGCTTCGATACCCGAGGACCTTCCGCCCGACGAGCTGACGCCTCAGCGCGCCATCGAGCTGCTGGAGGCAGGGTCGTCGGAGCGGGAGCTCGGTCTGCACCCCGAGTCCGGGTTGCCCGTAGTGGTCAAAGCCGGGCGCTACGGGCCCTACGTCCAGGTCGGCGACGCCGAGACGACCCCGGGAAAGCCCGCGACTGCGTCGCTGCTGCGGTCGATGGACCCGGCCACGGTCACGCTGGAGGAGGCGCTTCGCCTGCTCGAGCTGCCCCGGGTGGTCGGGGTCGACCCGGCGTCAGGGGAGGAGATTGTCGCCAGCAACGGACGTTATGGACCGTACCTGCGCAAGGGGAAGGACTCCCGATCGCTGCTGAGCGAGGACCAGCTGTTCACGATCACGCTGGAGGAGGCGCTGGCTGTTTTCGCCCAGCCGAAGACCCGCCGGGGCCAGACATCGGCCGCTCCACTTCGCGAGCTCGGCGCCGATCCCGCCACCGGGGAGACGATCCTCCTCAAGGAGGGCCGCTTCGGCCCATACGTCACCGACGGTTCTACCAACGCCTCTCTCCGCAAGGGTGACACGGTCGAGGGTTTGACGACGGAGCGAGCCGCGGAGCTGCTCGCCGATAGGCGGGCCGCCGGTCCCTCGGTACGCAAGAAGGCGGGTGCGGCCAAGAAGTCCGGCGCGGCCACGAAGTCCGGCGCGGCCAAGAAGGCCGGCCGCAAACGGGCCGCCGCGGCGAAGACCACCAAGACCAGGTAGGTGCAGTGCGGCCGGTGAAGCGAGGCCGGTTCATCGCCCTCGAAGGCGTCGAGGCGTGCGGCAAGACGACGCAGTGTGAGCTGCTCGCCACCTCGCTCGGTGCGCTTCACACCCGCGAGCCAGGGGGCACGCCCGTGGGCGAGCGGGTTCGTGAGCTGATCCTGGACGTTTCCGCGCCGGCGGTGACGGCCCGCGCCGAGACCCTTCTTCTCCTGGCCGCCCGGGCACATCATGTGCAGAGCCTCATCGAGCCGGCCCTCGCCACCGGCCGGGACGTCGTCTGCGACCGCTTCTCCGGGTCGACGCTCGCGTACCAGGGTTTCGGGCGAGGCCTTCCCCTCGACGAGCTCCGCCGGCTGTGCTCTTGGGCGAGCGCCGGATTGGAACCGGACCTGGTTCTGCTGCTGCGGGTCAGCCCCTCGGTTGCCGCCGCTCGTCTCTCGGATCGAGGCTTGCCTGACCGGATGGAAGGGGAAGGGGGGGAGTTCTTCCGCCGCGTCGCCGCGGGGTACGACGCGCTCGCGGCGGCCGATCCGTCAAGCTGGCGGGTGCTCGATGCCGACGGGACTGTCGAGGAGGTTGTTGGCCTGATTGATCAAGCCGTCAGGGCGTTCTTCGACTGACGCAGGTGCCGGCGCGCTTGTAGCGTTGTCTGATCTCGGTCGGCGTTCCAGTTCGACCGCTCAGCGCGCCCGACTGTCGCAGACCCTTGATAGGCAGGGCGTGGGGCGGCACTATTCGAACAGACGTGCCTGGCGCTCGGCGGAGTGGACATCGTCGTCTCGAAAGCCGGTCCGGCGGCGCCGCTGTCGGCCCTCGCCCAGATCGTCACGAACTGTTCGAGTCCCTCCCAGTTAGAGGCGGCCACGTTTCCCAGGTCCGCTAAAGAAGGGGGTTGCATACCGCTTTGAAGCGCGCTAGAAGTGTACTGAGAAGCCATGAAGCGCATCCCATTTGCCCTCTTTGTGCTGGTTTGGATTGTGGCCACCGGCTGTGGAGGCGGCGCCTCCCACCAAGCCGCGCCGGCCTCGGCCACCTCTCCGTTTAGCCACCCCAGTTCCGCCGTGGTGGCGGCTTTCCCCACCAGCACGACGGCCGTTCCCAACCCCGCTGTCATCCCGCCTGTCATCGACGCCAACTACGTCAATGCCGTCTTCCGCCAACTGAATCACATCATCGGGGACGTGACCCGCCTCGATCTCGCGGCCGATGCTGTCCCCAAGCAGTCGGCCACCGACTTGCGAGCCGCCTTTAACGATCCCTGGTTCAACCGGGAGCTGACCCTTGCCAGTGAGAGCCTTGTGGAGGACACATCCAACGTTCGGCGGCCGCCGGGTGACCGAGTGACGAGCGTGCGCCAGTTGGTGTCTGCCGGACCGAGGTGCATCTTCGCGCAGACAGTGACCGACTACTCCCCTGTTCTCATCCGGCCAGCGCCTCCCGCAGCCTCCGAGTACTACATGCTGACACCCAAGCTGCCTGGCAATGACCCCGAGGGTGTCAACTCCACGCCATGGGCGATCGCGTACAACCGCGTCTACACCACTCCAACCCAAGTGCCAAGCACATGCCCCGCGTCGTCCTAGCCATCACGATTCTCGCAGCGGGGCTGGTCCTCGATGCCACGCCGGCCAGAGCCGACAATGGCTGCGACGCCGGGTCCTATCAAGCAGCGATCGACTGCGGGGGTGTCCTTATGACCACCGCCCCGCCGGTGCCGGCACCCGCCGGAGCGCCGGCGCCGGCACCGCCGCCGATGGTCACTGTCGCGGTGGTGTCGTCCGATCCGGCGACGGGTGGGTATTGCATCAACTTCGTAGCGGTCCCCGCCAGCTCGGCGACGGCGGGGCTGACCGAGAAGCTGGCGCTGCTGGCTGCTGGCAACATGGTCGACCTGTACGGGAACATCTGTCCGGCCGCCGCGGTGCCCCCGGCGTTGGCGGTCAACCCGGCGGTACTGGCGGTGCAGTTCTGGCGGACGATCCCGTTGCCGGTGCCTCATCCTTCGATCCCACCTGGGTGGGCCATCACCGGGAAGCCGGCCTACCTCGTGACCGGCGGCGTGCTCAATCCGGCGGCATGGAGTGAGAACACGCCGTTGGGACCCTTGAAGATCACCGCGCACGGCTACTACCAGATCGATTGGGGCGACCCTCTTCAGCCCGGGTTCACCGGCCCATATGCCTTCGAGGGCGCGGCCTACCCCGCTGGCACGATCGTCCACACCTACGACAACGTGGGCACGGTGACCGTGAGGGTGCGAGAGATCTGGAACGCCACATGGACCCTCGGCGCTGCGGGCGGCACGCTTCAGAGCCTGGGCACCCAGGCGACGATCCCTGGATTCGTCGTTCGCCAGGTGCAGGCGGTCATCGTGGGTTGACGTCGTGGTCACGAGGCCATCAGGTCCCCGTGACGAGAGTGTCAAGCGGTGGTAGAAAGTCGGTGCAGACCGCTGCTGGCTGTGCGTGGCGGAGATTCGGCAAGACCTGAACGGGGGTTCCCTAATGGCCGCACCGGGTGACGCGAAGGCGGAGGAGCCGCTCGAGGACTCGAGCAGCGCTATGGCTTCAGGGCCGGACGTCATCCCACCTGGCAGGTGCCAGTTCTCCCTGAGCGCGCCGAGGCACTTTCTCTACCCTGCCCTGCTCCTTCTCTTGGCCGAGCAGCCCCGGCATGGCTACCGCCTGGTCGACGGCTTCAACCGCTTGGGGGTGGGGACGGTGGACCGGCCTAGCGTGTACCGGGCGCTGGCGGACCTGGAGGGCGACGGCTTGGTGAGGACCTGGGACGAGGCTCCCGCGGCCGGCTCCACCCGTCACGTGTACGCCGTGACTTCCCAGGGGGAGCGGGCGCTCGAGGCGTGGATGTCGATCGTGGCGAAGGAGCGCGACAGCCTAGAGGTGGTCCTGGAGCGCTACTGGTACTGCAACGCCAAGCGTTTGGCTCAACCGGCCGAAGCGTGGGGACCAGTGGCTGGTGTGCCCACGCGGGAAGCCGAGCGTCGGGCGCGCTTCGAGGTTCAGCCCGACCGATCGAGCGTGCTGGTAGAGGCGCGTTCCAACGTGGGGCCGATCGCGTTCGCGGCCACCTCCTTGACCGGGGGAATCGACGTTGAGCTTCACGATGGACTGGTCACCAAGGACACCCTTCCTTCGGCCCACCTCGACGTGGAGGTGACCAACCTCAGCTCCGGCAACGCCTTGTACGACCGGGAGCTGATGCGCCGACTGGATGCAAGGCGGTTTCCCTGGGTGACGGTCGAGTTGAGGGCGCTTCGCCATGTGGGGGACGGCAACTGCTACCAGGTCGAAGGCGACGTGACCCTACACGGCAGCACGCAGACCGTCGATGGCATGGTGACCGCCACGATCCAAGAACGCCCCCAACGCGACCTCGACGGGCGCTGGCAGACACGGCGGTCCATGATGATCGCCGGCGAGCAGGTGCTCGACATCCGGCGCTTTGGGATGGACGTGCCGAGCATGCCGCTGTTCAAGATCTATCCGGACGTACGGCTGCGGTTGCACCTCGACGCCGAGGAGATGACCCCGGGGTCCGAGGTGCCGCACGAGCCGGCACGCTCCGCATGACCCGAGCCGCCGGCGGAGCTCAGGCCGAGCGCCCCATGGCCACCGCAGCTTGGCGGTGGAGACGGCCGAAGTTGTAGTACGCCGCGCACGCTCCCTCCGACGACACCATGCAGGTACCGATGGGGGTTTCAGGTGTGCAGGCGGTTCCGAAGACCTTGCACTCCCAGGGTTTGATGACGCCTTTGAGGACCTCGCCGCACTGGCAGGCCTTGGGGTCGGCGACCCTGACCCCAGGTATGGAGTAGATGAGCTCGGCGTCCCATGCGGAGAACTCCGGACGCAGCTTCAGGGCGCTCTGCGATATGAACCCCAGCCCCCGCCACTCGAAGTGCGGCCTCAGCTCGAACACCTCCGCCATCACAGCGAGGGCCCTCGGGTTGCCCTCGTCGCGAACGCATCGGGTGTACTGGTTCTCGACGCAGCAGCGGCCTTCCCGGATCTGGGTGAGGAGCATCTCGATGGCCGACAGGATGTCGAGCGGCTCGAAACCGGCGGTGACCAGGGGCTTGCCGTACTGGGCCGGGACGAACCGGTAGGGCCGGTTGCCGACCACTGTCGACACGTGCCCGGGGCCGAGGAACCCGTCGAGGCGAAGATCGGGGGATTCGAGGATCGCCTTGATGGGCGGCACGATCGTGACGTGGTTGCAAAAGACGCTGAAGTTGCCGACCTCCTCGTCTCGGGCCTTGAGGAGGGTGATGGCGGTTGAGGGCGCCGTGGTCTCGAACCCGACGGCGAAGAACACCACCTGCCGGTCCGGATTCTCCTTCGCGATCCGAAGAGCGTCGAGTGGCGAGTACACGAAGCGGACGTCGGCACCTCGAGCCTTGGCCTCCAACAGGTTGCCGTTGCCGCCGGGCACCCGCATCATGTCGCCGAAGGAGGTGAAGATCACCCCGGGTTCCTTGGCCACCGCGATCGCGTCGTCCACCCGGCCCATCGGTATGACGCAGACCGGGCACCCCGGCCCATGGACCAGCTCCACCGACTCCGGCAGCGCGTGCTCGATGCCGTGGCGGTCGGTGGTGTGGGTGTGGCCGCCACAGACCTCCATGAACTTGAACTCGCCGCCGGCAGCGAGTTCAGTGATGCGCTGGATGAGTGCCCGGGCGGCAGTCGGGTCCCGGTACTCGTCGACGAACCTCATGGCTTCGCTCCCTCCGTTATGCGGGAGTCCCGAAGCGCATCGATCTCATCTGTGTAGGCCTGGCCCATCAGCTGGAGGCCCTCCATGGCCCTCGACGCCTCCCCCTCGTCGATCTTGGACATGGCAAAACCGACGTGGATCAGCACCCAGTCACCGATGGACACGTCCTCGTCCTCGAGCAGACCGATGTTGATCATCCGCCGAACGCCGGCGACGTCGACCTTGGCCAAGTGGTCGTTGTCATCGACCAGCTCCACCACCTGTCCGGGGATGCCGAGGCACATGTCGGTCTCCTCTCAATCTCTGGCGTCGACTCGGTCTCTGGCGTCGACTCGATCTCTGGCGTCGACGTTGGCGCCTGCGCGGTATTCGAGCGACTCCAGGATCAACTCGTCGCCGCCTGTCAGCTCCAAGTCGACGGCACCGCAGTGGCTGCAGGCGCCGATCACCTCGTCGGCCTCGGTCTCGTCCCCACACCCCGAGCAGCGCGCCCGGACGGGCAGCAGGACCAGGCGGGCTCTCGCACCTTCGACGACCGTGCCACCGGCCGCCATCTCGAAGGACTGCTCGAAGGCTTCGGGGTGCACGTGGTGCAAACGTCCCACGCGGATTGTCACCGCCGCCACCGGACGCTCGCCGGCCCTCTGCTCGATCGCGGCCACGATGTCTTCGCACAGACCCAACTCGTGCATTCAGTCAACTCCTTCAGCTCGGGCGAGGAGGTTCACCGAGACCAAGACGTCCGGGTGGACCCGCAGGGCGAGGATTCGCGGCGGTTCGAGGCCGAAGTCCCGGATGTCGAAGGTGTGGCCGCCCTCGAGGCGCATCTGATCCGGCTCCGGGAACGAGATGGCCATCCGGTCGTGGTACGAGTTGGTGCGGCCGCGGAAGCTCACGGTGCCGCTCACCTCGCACAACCCTTCCACGTCGGTTTCGGTCACGTCGGTCAGCTCGGCGAGGATCATCGGGTGCCGACGGGTGTCGACGCGACGACGGATCTCCCGGTCATACAGGACGTTCCCCGACGAGAGCTCATCGACCGGGAGCTCCAGGGTGCCCTTGGCCCCCTCCTCTGTGTTGAGACCTCCTTCCGGCAAAGGATCGACCTCCACCCAACCACGGAGGTTGGTCGCCTCGGCCCGGATCGGGTGCAGGCTGGAACGGCCCTCGATACGCAGCTGCGACCGGCTGGGGTCGATCCTGAACCTCTTCATGGCTCACATCCGCCGCACACGGCGGTAGCGCGCGATGTCTGGTAGCGAAACGGCGGCGAGGATCAGCAGGCCGACAACGGCCAGTCCGACGAGGATCACGGCGATGAGACCGATGACGGCCATGGCTACATTTCCCGGATCTTCAAGTACCGGCTGATGTCCGGAATGGACCTGACAACGACACCGGCGACGGCCGCCAAGCCTAGGGCCAACATCAGACGGCGGATCATGGTAGAGCCTCCTTGGGATCATGCCTGAGGGGATCATGATTGAGCCGGGGGGATCGCAACAGCTCCGCCACCAGGTCCTGGACCGCCGCCAGCGCGCCCGGCACGGCAGCGGCGACCTCGGGGGACAGTCCTATGGCCTCTTGGATGTCCGCAACCTCGCAGGCGACCACCAGCACCTGGTCCACCTTGGCGCCGAGATCGCCCGCCATGGCGAGCACGGCGGCGGGGTCCATCCCGTGAGCGTCCATCGCGGCCAGCGTGCCTTCGGTGTCGCCGGCGGCGTGCTCGATGATCGAGACCGTCCCCGGAGGATCGCCACGCGAAACAGCGTCGATAAGCACGAGGACGTCGTAGCCGTCCAACAGCTCGTACGCCAGGTGCACGCCGCGAATGCCGAAGTCGGCCACCTTCACACCGTCGGGGAAAGCCGACGGATCGAGTTGGCGTGCCACCTCGACACCGAAGCCGTCGTCGGAGAGGAAGATGTTGCCGACGCCGGCGACAAGCACGCGGGGCCGGGACTCTAGGGCCGGAGGGGAGGTCGGGGCCGGCGGGTCCAGCAGCTCCACCTCGTCAGGGTGGAAGTAGAGATACCGGCCGTGCCACTGGTGCAGGTCCGAGTCAGGGTCGTCGACGGCCACGGCCAGGTAGATCTCGCCGCTCACGTCGTGGAATACCCCCGTCACCGCGGCGGTCTTGCCGGCGATGAACAGGTCCTGCGCGTCTGACCGTCGCGTCGGCTGCAGGCGGACGCGGCTACCCGCGCCGACGGTGACCCCGGCGATGTCGATGGTGTCGGTCCAGGGGTCGAAGGCGGCGTCGACCTGGGGTTCCCACCATGGCGCATCATCGAGATCGGCTTCTGGTCGCAGCGGTCGGATGGAGCGAAACGTGCCGTGCAGCGCCCCCAGTGCCTCCTCGCCCATGGCGTCACAGCGGTCGATGATCGCCGCCGAGCGGGGGTCGGTGCCTCGGGCCTCGCGCTTCTCGTCGTCGGTGAGGGTCCTCACCCGCAGAGCGAGGATCTCGTCGATCTCGGTGGCGTCGAACATGTCGCCCTCGCTCTCGGGGGCCAGCGCAGGGTGGTCGTAGAGGATTATCGGCGACGCCAGCATCACGTCGTCGTCGTCGCCTCGGCCCACCAGGACGGGAAAGAGCCCGTCGTTGTGACACCCCGCGACCGCCTCTGCAGCGAAGCGCGGAGGATCGAGGGAGGAGATGCACGCCCCACCCTCAACTGCAGCCAGGAGGTGCGCGGCGACGAGGGAGCGCCTGGTCACCTCGTCCCGGGTGTCGGCGGGTTCGGCCCAGTCGGTCGCGTTGGCGATCTCGAGGGTCACCCTGGTCAGGGAGTACGGGCCCGCGAGCGGCGACACTGTCACTCGCAGCAGGCCCCGGATCGGCCACGTCCTGCGGACCAGACGACCCCTCGTCGCGCCGCCGGCGTCGACGATGGGCTCGCTTGAGCGGGATTCGGGAAGCTCGAAAGCCAGCTCCACCGCGCCAGCTGCACAAACGTCGAGGCCCGTCAGGTCCCGTTCGTACTCAACGGCCTCGTCGAAAGATGCCCACACCGCCTCCCCGTCGTCGATCTGGGGCACCGGAACGAAGTCGGCTCCCTCGGCTGCCTCGACCTGGCGTTGCTGGACCTGTAGAGCGCGCAGCCTCACGTGTAGCCGGGCACCGGCGCGGGCGTCCACCACGAGCTCGGCTCGCGCACTCGACCGCTCGCCGGTCGCGGAGGGCGGCGCGAGGACCCCGAACTGCCAACGCAGGCGGTTCTTTCCCGCCGATGCGCGATAGGGGTAGAGGACATAGCCCTCGTAGCACACGGTTTCGGCGACGGCCTTGGCAGCTGCGAACGTTCGGTCGAGGTCGACGCCGGTGTCGGTGTCGGTGCTCACGAGTCCTCCCCGGCGGCCTTGAACAGCGCAGCGATGGCCTGCTCCCAGGTGGGCAACGCCTGCTCGGTCCGGTAGCGCTGGAGCCTGTCGATGGTCTCGCGATCCAAGCGGAGCCAACCGCCGCCGGGGTAGTAGGCGTCCATCAGCTCCCTCCAGGTCGTCACCGGCAGCCGGTAACGGCTCTCGAGGTGCCAGGGCACCAACTCGGCCGAGAAGCCGGAGTCACCCTTGGTGAACATCGTGCCGCTCCAGAGGAACACCACGGGGATCTCGCCCTCGTCCAGGGCGTGGAGGTACTTGGATCCGGCCACCTCGAAGTCGTAGGTGCAGCTCATCGGCACGTCGACGACCAACTCCCCATCGAAGCCGCTGACCATCGTGTCGAGGTGGGTCCAAAGGAATGGCCGGAGGGACTCGCCCCATTGCGAGGGCTCGCCGAACATGTCCTGTAGCCGGTCGCGTTGGGCGACCTCGTAGCGGCGGAGCTGAGGCTCGATGCGCACCTGGGCGTGCAAGGCGATGGTGTGCACCCTCGCGCCCGTCGACTCCCGGAAGCGGACAGACCACGTCAGGGTCGGGACGGCGGCGTAGGGCTCGGCTCGTACACCGAGGACTTCGATCCCGAGCTCAGCCATCGACTTGATTCCTCGTGACGGGCTGCCCGCGTTCGCGCAGCCGGGTGAAGTACTGGTCCATCGCCTCGTGCACCTCGCGGCCACCATCGAAGCCCCGCCAAAGGCTCCGAAGCCGCCCAACCAACTCGTAGCACGAGTCGATCGGGACAATGAAGCACTCGATCTCATCTTGGGCCCCGCGTCCAGGGGTTCGGATCAAAGCCGCCTCGACGTCGGGCTCGAGGCAGCCAAGGATCGGGTTGGCGCTCTCCACCTCAGCCCAGGCGTCGAGGGGCAGCAGGCACTCGGTTGCGCCCGCGGGGCTCGGGAAGAAAGCGGCAGTGG
>JBPCRR010000002.1:0-4692 GCA_050996645.1 Acidimicrobiales bacterium
GGCCAGGGCCGCCCGGGCCGAGCAAGTTCGCTGACCACTGCGGGACTCCGCCCGGTTACGTTGGCGCGCCGATCGAGGGGTGGCGCAACCAACTCGAGCGAATCAGCCTTGTAACGCCGTGCCAGTAGTTGTGGACCTGCCCTATGCTGGGTCGAAGCGGATGATCTGCCTGTCGACGTGCAGGACGTCGGCTTCCGATATCGTGTGTCCCGTCGGGATCTGCAAGCCGATCTGGCGAGCGGGGGTACCGCCGACGAGCACGGCTCCGATGTAACGCGCGACCTCGGCGGGATCGCTGACAAGGGTGCCAGTCATGTTCAGTACTCGTCCTCGATGGTGTACGACGACCGGCGCGCTCGGGGCGAAGTTGGCCCGCCAGGGCGCAGGTGAGAGGACGACGCGGACGCCGTCAGCGTCGTGCCAGCCGACGGGAACGCGGTAGGTGCGGCCGCTGCGTCGCCCGCCGAACTCGAGCAGCGCGAAGGGGTTGACGAGCCGGCCGAGCGGCGTACGGAGCACGAGTCGCATGATCGGGTTGAGCACCCGGATCAGTGCCGCGGGTGGGCGAGCGTCGCTCACCGTTTCGGTCATGGCCGTGCTTCGCTGTCGACGATCTTGGTGATGGCGGCGTCGACCCCACCTTCGCCGGGATCGACGGGTTCGAGGTAGAACCGGGCCCACGCCGCTTGCTGGCCTGCGATGCCGAAGATGATCACGCCTCGCATCAGGTGCAGTTGGCCGTCGGGTCGCGTGCCTCGCATCTCCCACTCTGACCAGATCGCCTCGCCGTCGATCGCGGCTCGCAGCACATCGGCGGTGATGTCGGGCACGCCCGCGAAGATGCGCTGCCAGTTGACGCGGACCTGGTCGCGGCCGGCGAAGCCTCGGCCGGGGTGGGCTGGGGTCTCGTTGCGGTACTCGGGGGTGAAGCAGTCGGCCAGGGCGTCTAGGTCATGGTCGTCGACGGCGCGCCGCAATCGATCTACGAAGGCCAGTCGGTCATCCATTGGTCCGCCTCACTTCTGTTCTAGTCGACTAGAATGAACTGAGTATGGACCCGAAGGACCTGAAGCGCAAGGCCGAGCGGTCCTATGACCGCAGCGGCCGCCAGGAACGAGCTCGACAGCAGCACGCGGCTGCCCTTGACATCGCGCGGGCACTGTTCCTCGACAACGGCTATGCCGCGACCACCATCGATTCCATCGCGCAGGCCGCGGGCATCTCGGCAGCGACGATCTACAAGTCCTACGGCGGCAAAGCCGGCCTCGTCCGAGCACTCTGCGAGCGGGCGCGCGCTGGTGCCGGTCCAACCCCGGCCGAGGAACGGTCCAACGTCCTGCGGTCGAGCGACGATCCCCAACAGGTGCTCGAGGGTTGGGGCCGGCTCACTGTCGAGGTCTCCCCTCGAATCTCCCCGCTGCTTCTCCTGCTGCGCACCGCTGCGCACACCGACCCTGAAGCCGCCGCCCTCCGAGACCACCTCGAACGCCAGCGGCTCGCCCGCATGGCCGACAACGCCCGCTACCTCGCCGACGCCGGACACCTCCGTCCCGACGTCTCCACCGCCGACGCACGCGACGTGCTGTGGCTCTGCAGCTCCCCCGAGATCTACGAGCTGCTCATCACGCGACGACGGTGGGCGCTCGCCAAATGCGCCCGCTTCCTGACCGACACGATGAAGACCGCCCTGCTCTAACCCGCACATCTAGGGAGGTCCCCGGACCGCGACGCACAACCTCGCAGGGACGAAGGCTGCGGCCAACACCGCCCGTACGCCGCCTGCGTGGCGCGTCCGTCGACATCGACTTGACGGCCCTCGTTGACACGGGCCGCGATCGCGATACCTTATCGACCGCTCGGGACTATCCCAATAGCCCACAGCAGCGATATCCCCAGGGTCGCACCGAAGTGCCGATCGAGGACGCGCCATAACGTGCGCTCCGAAGTACGGCGCGCGGGCGGGCCGACTGGCGCCAGAACGGCACGTACGCGTACACGCGGCAGAACCCGATGTCCACGGGTACCCCCTCCTACCCCTCCACCGCTCGGCGTGTCGGCCGCAGCTTCTGCACCTGATCGCCGCCCAGTAGGGAGGCGATGGCGTCCCGCGTGTCGCTGTGGTCGTCGCACCAGAGATGGCCATAGACCCTCTCCATGAACGCAGCATCGGTGTGCCCAGCCCAGCGTGCGACGGTGAGCCGATCAACGCCGGCAGCGATCCAAATCGCCACGGCGGTATGTCGCAGTGAGTGGGGGGTCGGCTGCGGGTCTCCAATCCCGGCCCGCTCAACAGCTGGCCGCCATATCCGGGACCGCCAGTTGTCCGGGGTCATCGGACCCCCATCCCGACCAGTGAATAGCCAGTCGTTCGGTCCCAGGCCACGCGCGTCGATTATGGCCGCCAGGCGGTCCCGAAGAGCGGGATGGATAGTCGGCACCGTCCGCTCCCCGGCGAACGTCCTGGTCGGGTGGATCTGGCGCCGAACGTCGCTGCCGGACACTGCGAGCGGCACACTGACCGCGGTCGATCGTACGACGACCTCGCCAGCCGCGAGCCGTAGGTCCCTCACTTGGAGGGCAGCCAGTTCGCCGATGCGAAGTCCGGTCGTGGTGGCGAAGGGCACCACGATTGCCCATCGAGGGTCGATATCCTTCTCCAACCGCGCCAGCTCACCAAGGGTGAGGAATCGCCGCTCTACTGGTCCGGGCCGGGGTGGCTTGACCGCGGCGGCAGGGCTGGCAGCGATCAGCCCCTCGGTCGACGCGTCGGTGAGCAGCTTCTTCAGCGTCACCAGGCATCGGGTAACCGTCGCCGGGGCAAGCTCGCCCGACATGCTCACCATCCACGCTGCGATGTCGCTGCGGCGAAGATCACCGAGACGTGCCGCCCCGAACCGGGGCTCGATCTGACAGGTCCAGATGGACTGCTCCCTCGCTCTGGTACTGGAGGACACCTGGCGGGTTGCTGACCACCGCTCCCACCACTGCGCCACGGTGATCTTGCCACCACTCGGGTCACCAGTCCCGCCGTAGCGTCGCTCTCGTAGGCGTTCTTGGCGGTAAGCCTCGGCTTCGGCCGCCGTGTCGAAATTGGCAGTGTGCCGTTTGCCGGACGAGTCATACCACCGTGCCTCCCAGGTCGCTGTCCCGCTCCGCCACTCGCGCCGCCGGACACCAGGCTGGCGACTCATGCGGCCCGGTCCCGGCTCCGTGGCCGGCCCCGCCGCACGGCAGGGGCTGCAGGGGTGACATCGACTACCTGTGATTCGAGCCAGGCCACCACGTCCTCGGGACGGAAGCGAAGCTCCTTTCCGACGCGGAGGAAGCGGATGCGCCGCTCGTGGGTGAGTCGATAGACGAGGTGTTTCGACGTGCCGAGATACGCGACCAGACGGTTGATGTCCCACAGCTCCGGCAATGCAGACGAATCGTCCCTCATACCCAGTGGGGACAAATCGACCGATCCTGCCACCGCCGGCCACGGCGCTCGACGGGACGGATTCGCCCCCACTGATGGGGGCGCAATGGGGGCGAAAGGTGTGTCGCCCTTGACATCACCTCGGTCTACATGGGGTCTGACCAGGGACTTTTTGGTGGGGCTAGCAAGAATCGAACTTGCGACCTCAGCATTATCAGTGCTGCGCTCTAACCGGCTGAGCTATAGCCCCGGGGTAGGGGACGAGATGGTACCCGAGCAACCGGGGTTCAACCTTCTGGCTCCCCGACCACGATGATCTGCACGCCGCCGATGACGTCGCTGATGAGGTTGTAGGTGAGCGCGGCAAGGACGTTGAAGCCGGTTCCTACCAAGGCAAGCACCGTGCCACCGACGGCGGTGTAGCCGATCACGGCCACGGGGCGGAGCTTGAATGTGGCCAAGTCGAACAGCGTCCGCACTGATCTCTCAATGCTGTGGATGATCCCGAAGACGTCCGCCAGTGTCCACAACAGGAGCGAGGCGACCACGAGCACCGCCACCGCGATCAGGTAGAAGATCGCCGACACCTTGCACACGGACCACGTGTCGACATGACGCACGAGTTGGCGTGAGCTGGTCGAGCGGAGGGCGCGATCTTGGACGCGTCTTGGACCCGGAGCTGGCTGGGGTGCTCGGTGCTGCTCGCGTGGCTCGGCCGCCCCAGCGGCCGGGGTGGGTGGGGGAACAACTGGCGGGGGCGGGGGCGGCGTCACGGGTGCCGCAGCGCCAGCCGGGGTTCCGATCACGACACCAGGCTTCGGCGCTGCCGGCACTGCTCTTGTCGGCACGCCCAGCGGACCCTCACGACCGCTACCCGGCAAACCGTTGCCCGAGTCCGCCGGTCGTCTCACGGGTGCCGCGTCGCCATACTCCGGCGGCAGCGGTGGACGGACCACTCGCTCGACTGGTCGTACGGGACCAGGAGGGATGGGTTCCCCGTTAGACCTCGGCGGGGTGGGTGGCGTAGCGATAGAAGGTGCCGCCGACACGGATGGCTCGTCAGCGGCGGGTGGAGGGGGGACGTCAGGGGCGCTCGGGGACGGTGTGGCCGACGCAGCCGGGACGTGCTCTTCGGTGCGAGTGGCGCCCATCTGAGGGGGGTCTGTACCGAAGAGATGCATAGGGGGCGACGCGTCGCTCCAGGGAGGTGGCGCAGGAGTCGCGGCGGCCGGCGCAGAGACAACGGCGGGCCCGGCCGGCCCTCCCACCAGCAG
>JBPCRR010000040.1:0-8407 GCA_050996645.1 Acidimicrobiales bacterium
CCTGTTCGGTTGAGCCGACGATGTCGGTGAAGAGGACCGTCGCGAGGACTCGGTTCGGCTCGGGGGCGGCGCGGGTGCCCGTCAGCCATGACTCGATCTCGTCGAGCTCGGATTCGGCGGTGGGTCCCACCCAACCGGCGTGGTCGACGCCGGGGAACTCGACCAGGCGGGCGCCGGGAATCTGCTCGGCCAGGTAGCGGCCGATACCGACCTCCACCAGCGGGTCCTCGCTGCGCTGCAGGACAAGGGTCGGGACGTGGATCGAGGCCAGGACGCCACGGACGTCGCTGTGCACGAACACCTCCAGGAACTGCCGCACGGAACCGGGACTCAATGAGTACCGCTCCAGCCGCGCCCACCAACGCCGAGAGATCGGGTCGGTCTGGCTGGGCGCAGCGAACTGCTGGGAGAGTCCCTGGCCCCAGCTTGCCGCCATGCCCTCGATCGTCTCGCTCCATTCTTCGGGCTCGGGGCCCCATGGAAAGTTCGCGGTCCGGGTAACCCTCGGACGGCACTCCGACAGGACCAGTGCGCTTGTGCGTTCGGGATGGCTGGCGGCAAAGAGCATGCACAGCATCCCGGCATCACCGGCGCCGAACAGGACTGGTTGGTCGGAGCCGGCGGCGTCGAGGACGGCCACCAGGTCGTCCATCTGCTCCTCCAAGGTCGGCAGCGCGCACGCGCGGTCCGACAAGCCGGTGCCGCGCTTGTCGAAGTGGATCACCCGGCCCAACTTCCCGAGCCTGCGCAGGTAGTGGGCCGACATGTCGTGCTCCCAGGGCAGCTCCAGGTGGGAAAACGGGCCCCAGCCGAGCAGGATGTCCCTCGGCCCTCCTCCGAAGACCTGGAACGCTATGTGTACGCCGTCGGGGGACTCGGCGTAGCGGGTCTCCGGCAGGTCCACTCCGCTCGGCATCGTCGGCAGTCTGGCACGGGGCTTGCCGAGGTGGAGGTTTGGGCGCCGGCCTACGGCGCTGGCTAGCCTGACGCCAGCTCGATCCTTTCCCTTCTAGGAGGCCCACGACATGCAGAGCGAAGCCGCGATCCTTTGGGAGCAGGGCAACGAGTGGAGCGTGGAGCCGATAGAGCTCGACTCGCCCCAGGCTGGCGAGGTCCTCGTGAAGATGGCGGCGTCGGGGATGTGCCACTCCGACGAGCACGTCGTCACCGGGGACCTGCCCGCAACTTTGCCGCTGATCGGCGGGCACGAGGGCTCCGGCGTCGTGCAGGAGGTGGGGCCAGGGGTGACCGGCCTGGCTCCGGGGGACCACGTGGTGTTCGGGTTCATACCCGCCTGCGGGCAGTGCCCGTCTTGCGCGACGGGGCACTCCAACCTCTGTGACGTCGGTGCTGCCCTGATGGTCGGCTACCAGCTCGACGGCACCACCCGCCATCACGCCCGCGGCAAGGACCT
Source organism: Acidimicrobiales bacterium (assembly GCA_050996645.1). Taxonomy (GTDB): domain Bacteria; phylum Actinomycetota; class Acidimicrobiia; order Acidimicrobiales; family Palsa-688; genus JBPCRR01. The sequence continues at coordinate 1,415 of JBPCRR010000040.1, forward strand.
TTCCACGATGACCTGCCTGGGGACCTTTGCCAAGCACACGGTCGTCAACGTGGCCTCTTGCGTCAAGATCCCCGACACGATCCCCCTGGACCGGGCGTGCCTGGTGGGCTGCGGCGTGACCACCGGCTACGGCTCCGCGGTGTACGCCGCGGAAGTCGGCCCCGGGCAGAGCGTCGCGGTGATCGGCGCCGGCGGCCTTGGCATGAACGCCATCCAGGCATCCCGCCTCGTGGGCGCCGAGCGGATCTTCGCGATCGACCCCGTCGCCTTCAAGCGCGACAAGGCGCTCGAGTTCGGAGCCGACCTGGCCTACGCGTCGATCGAGGAGGCCTTCGAGCCCATCCAGACCGAGACCTGGGGGCGAATGTGTGACAAGGTGATCTGCACCATGGGTGTGGGCTCGGGCGCCTTGATGGCGCCGATCATGGCGCTGGCCTCCAAGCGCGGCCGCGTGGTGGTTACCAACATCCACCCGATGGCGGAGATGGACGTGCAGCTGAACCTTTGCGACCTGACGCTGATGGAGAAGCAGCTGGTCGGGACCCTGTTCGGATCCGGCAATATCCGCTACGACATCCCCAAACTGCTGGAGCTCTACAGCCGTGGCCAGCTCAACTTGGACGGGCTGGTCACCAACACCTACAAGCTCGGCGACATCAACCAGGGCTACCAGGACATGCGCGACGGCAAGAACATCCGCGGAGTCATCGTCTTCGACGACTGAGCAAGCCACCGCCACGACGCGCCGGTAGGCTCCTCCACCGCCATGGACGAACCCACCGCGCTCGTAGACCAGCGCCTCGACCAATTGCTGGCGGAGGCCGATCCGCGGCACACCAAGCCGGAGGATTTCCGGGGACGCCAGTACGACCTCGGGCTGGCCTGGGTGCACTTCCCCGAGGGCCGCGGGGGGCTAGAGCTGGCGCCCAACCACCAACGCGAGATCGAAAACCGCCTGAGGGAGTCGGGTGCTCCATCAATTGGCAACCGTCACTTCTTCGGCGTGACCATGGCGGGCCCGGTGGTGGTCACCCACGGCAGCGAGGACCTCAACGACCGGCTGCTGCGGCGGACCTTCACGGGCGAGGAAGCGTGGTGCCAGCTCTTCAGCGAGCCTGGGGCCGGCTCCGACCTGGCAGGGCTGGCCTGCCGGGCGGTCAGGGACGGCGACGAGTGGGTCATCTCTGGTCAGAAGGTCTGGAACACCCTGGCCCACATCGCCGACCGCGGGATGCTCGTCGCCCGCACGGCCCCAGAGGCTCCCAAGCACAAGGGCTTGACCTACTTCGCCCTCGACATGCACGCCCCAGGCGTGGAGGTGAGGCCGCTTCGCCAGATCACCGGCGAGGCGGAGTTCAACGAGGTGTACCTGACCGAGGTGAGGGTCCCCGACGCCGACCGGATCGGCGATGTCGGCGAAGGCTGGCGGGTCGCCATGACGACGCTCATGAACGAGCGCACCACCATCGGCGGCGGTGGCGGCCTTCCGGCCCGCGGGAGCGGGGCCATAGCTGAGGCGGTCCGGATCTGGCAGGAGGAGGCCGCAGACTGCAGCCCAGCGAAACGGGAGCGGTTGATGCGCCTGTGGGTGGAGGCCGAGGCCCTACGGCTGACCAACATCCGTGCCGCGCAGAACCGCAAAGCCGGCAACCCGGGCCCGGAGGGCTCGATAGCCAAGCTGATGTTCGCCGAGATCAACAAGCGCGTCTTCGACCTCTGCGTCGACCTGCTCGGTCCCGCAGCACTGGTCGGCTACGACTACGAGATGAGACGTGCCGATAGCCTCGGCCTGACCGGGTCGCCGGGCATGGCGCGCAAGATGTTCCTGCGCGCCCGGGCCAACTCGATCGAGGGCGGCACGTCGGAGATACAGCGCAACATCATGGGCGAAAGGGTCCTCGGGCTGCCCGGCGACGTCCGGGTCGACAAGGACGTCCCGTGGTCGAAGGTGCCGCGCTAGGCCACGGCCAAGAGACAAGCGGTAGCACCCAGGTAGCTTGGCTGGGTGAGCGCCACGAACCGCCTGGCAGCCGAGACCAGCCCCTACCTGCGCCAGCACGCCGCCAACCCGGTCGACTGGTACCCCTGGGGCGACGCGGCATTCGCCGAAGCGCGCCGGCGCGACGTGCCGATCCTGCTCTCCGTGGGCTACAGCGCGTGCCATTGGTGCCACGTGATGGCCCACGAGTGCTTCGAGGACCCCGCGGTGGCGGCGGTGATGAACGAGCTGTTCGTCAACGTCAAGGTCGACCGCGAGGAACGCCCCGACGTGGATGCGGTGTACATGGAGGCCGTGCAGGCGGTCAACGGCAGCGGCGGCTGGCCCATGACGGTGTTCTTGATGCCAGACGGCCGCCCGTTCTTCGCGGGGACTTATTTCCCGGCGGAACGTTTCGTCGAGCTGTTGCGCCATGTCGGGGAGGCCTGGCGCCAGCGCCGTGGCGCGCTGGAATCCGACGCCGCGCAGCTGGCCGAGGCGGTCCGCGCGGGGACCGCGCTGCCCCGCCCCGGCGGGGTCTCGGCCGGCGACGCCGTCGCCTCATCCGCCCCCGAGCTGATCCAGCGAGCCGCCGACGCACTCATGGAGCGCCACGACCCCGAGTGGGGGGGGTTCGGCCGGGCGCCGAAGTTCCCCCAGCCGGCGATGCTCGAGTGCCTCCTGCAGGCGGCGGTCATGAGTGGGCGCACCGAGTGGATGGAGGCAGTCACCACCACTCTCGACGCGATGGCGTCCGGGGGGATCTACGACCACCTCGGCGGCGGCTTCGCCCGCTACAGCACCGACCGGCGGTGGCTGGTCCCCCACTTCGACAAGATGCTCTACGACAACGCCTTGTTGGCCCGGCTCTACACCCACGCATGGCAGGTCACGGGCGCCGAGCGCTGGCGCCGGGTCGTCGCCGAGACCATCGGGTACCTGCTGCGCCCGCCGATGCGCCAGCCCGGCGCCGGCTTCAGCTCCGCCGAGGACGCCGACAGCGAGGGGGCGGAGGGCCGCTTCTACGTCTGGAGCCTCGACGACGTGCTTTCGGTGGCCGGCCCGGAGGCCGCAGAGTGGTACGAGGTGAGCGCAGAGGGCAACTGGGATGGCGAAAACATCCTGTGGCGCCCGGTCCGTGGCGACCTCCTACGGCCCCCCGTCATCGAGGCCGCCCGCGCCGCGCTGTTCGATCGCAGGGAGCGCCGGGTCCGGCCCGGGCTGGACGACAAGGTCCTCACCGAGTGGAACGCGATGGCCGTGGCGGCCTTGGCCGAGGCCGGCGCGACCTTGCGCCGTCCCGATTGGGTGGCCGTCGCCGAGGAGGTAGCGGGGTTCCTGCTCTCGAAGCTGCGCCGGGCGGACGGTCGGTGGCTGCGTTCCTGGCAGGCCACCGGTGGTGCGCGGCACCTGGCGTACGCGTCGGACCACGCCTGGCTGGTGGAGGCGTTCACCCGCCTGGCCGAGGCCACCGGGCGGGCCTCGTGGATAGAGCAGGCCCGCTCGGCGGCAGATCAGCTCATGGCGCGGTTCTCGGACCCCGCCACCGGCGCGTTCTTCACCACCGGGGAGGATGCGGAGGCCCTGATCGCCCGCACCACGGACACCCAGGACGGGGCGCTTCCTTCAGCCAACGCCGTGGCCGCAGGGGCTCTCGCCCGCTTGGGCGCCCTGACCGGCGATGCCGTCTACGAGAAGCGCTCCCGGCAGGTGATCGACGCGATGGCGCCGTCAATGGGGAGGGTTCCCCTAGCTTTCACCGCCCTGGTGGCGGCGGCCGATCTGGCAGCGCGTGGCTTCACCGAGGTGGTGATAACCGGGGACCGTCCCGACCTGGTCGAGGTGGCCCAGCGCTCCTATCACCCCGAGGTGGTGCTGGCGTGGGGTGAGCCCTACCCCTCCCCCCTGTGGGAGGGCCGGACCTCCTCCGAACACTCAGGCCTGGCGTTCGTCTGCCGCGACTACGCCTGCCGGGCGCCGGTCGGCACCCCCGAAGAGCTCGCGACCGCGCTGGGGTGACATACTGTCGCTGATGCAGACGCGGAGGAGCCGTGGGCGATGGCGGCTCGACGTGATCGTGGCGTTGGGGGTGCTGGTCACAGCTGCTGCGGCTCCCGCTGTCACCTCACACGCGAATGCCTCCGCTCCTGGCTTCCGTATCCACAGCTTCAGCGCGCAGGGCAGCGTCAACCAGGTTTACGTCACAGGGGCCAAGCCCAAGGCGAAGATGACCCTCGTCACCGCGGAGGGAACGACGCTCTATACCCAGCAGGTGGACTCCCTCGGCGGGCTGCTCTTCCGTAACGTGCCCGCCGGCGGCGGCTACCACGTGCGCCTCGAGCCGAGGGGTCCCCAATCGGGCGCACTCACGGTGCATGGTGGCGCAGCCGCGCCTTGGGACCCGGGGATCTACAACCAGTCGATCGCCGACAACGGCTACACCTACCTGACCACGCGTGACGGCACGCAACTGGCGATCGACGTGCACCCCCCGACCAGCCCCGCCGGCGAGCCCGGGCTTCCGGCGGGAACCCACCTGCCGAACGGCCCGGACTACCTTCCCCCCTACCCGACCCTCATCGAGTACTCGGGCTATGGGTACGCGGATCCCGCGGGGCCGGTCAACGGCATCGCCGTCCTGGCCAACCTGATGGGCTTCGCCGTCGTGGACGTCAACATGCGCGGAACCGGGTGCTCGGGGGGGGCGTACGACTTCTTCGAGCAGCTCCAAAACCTCGACGGCTACGACGTGATCGAGACGATCGCCCACCAGCCCTGGGTCCGCGGTCACAAGGTCGGGATGTTCGGGATCTCCTACGGAGCCATCAGCCAGCTGTTCACCGCGCAGCTCAACCCGCCACACTTGGCGGCCATCGCCCCGCTGTCGACCATCGACGCGACCGCGACCACCCTCTACCCCGGCGGCGTCCTCAACACCGGCTTCGCCGTGGCGTGGGCCAAGGAGCGTCAGCAGGAGGCCCAGCCCGCCGGGCCCAACGGCGGGCAGCCGTGGGCCTACCAGCAGATCCAAAAGGGTGACCGGACCTGCCAGGCCAACCAGGCACTCCATGGTGAGGCAAGCGACCTGATGTCGAAGGTGCGCGCCAACGCTCACTACAACCCAGCCGTGGCCGATCCGCTCGACCCCGTGACCTTCGTCGGCAAGATCAAGGTGCCGACGTTCATGGTCTGCCAGTGGGAGGACGAGCAGACAGGCGGCCACTGCCCCGACCTCGCAGAGCACTTCGCGCGGGGGACCCCGAAGTGGTTCACCTTCACCAACGGTGCCCACATCGACGCGCTCGACCCCTACACGCTCAACCGCATGTACGACTTCCTCGAGCTGTTCGTCGCCAATCAGGCACCGATCCTCAACCAGGCGGTCATACGCGCAGCAGCACCGGTCATCTACCAGGCGGCGCTCGGCGTGAGCGACCTGCAGACCTTGCCACTGGACCCGATCCAGCTACAGCCGACCTACGGCCTCGCGCTAAGCGCCTTCGAGGCTCTGCCCCAGATCAGGGTCCTGTTCGACAACGGGGCCGGCACGTCGCCCACCCTCAGCAAGACTCCTGGCGATCCGTACCCGGGATTCGAGCAGTCCTTCTCCGCGTTCCCGATCCCAGGAACCGTCGCGCGCTCGTGGTACCTCGGGGCCGACGGCAGCCTCAACGACCAGCCGTCGCATGGCGCCGGCGTCAACTGGTACACGTCCAATGCCTCCGCCCTGCCGCTCGCCGATTACGTGGGCAACACCGGAGGCGGCGGCTTGTGGTCCGATGCGTCGGCGTGGGCCTGGAATTGGAAACAGAACCCGTCTGGGACCGCAGTCTCTTACGTCTCCTCACCGCTTAGGACAGGCACCACCGTGATAGGCGGGGGCGCAGTTCATGTGTGGGTGAACTCCTCAACGCCTGACGTCGACCTTCAGGCGACGATCAGCGAGGTGCGACCCGACGGCACCGAGTCATTTGTCCAGAACGGATGGCTGCGGGCGAGTGATCGCAAGCTCTCCACCGGGACCAACAACCCGATGGCCCAGCGCAGCACGGTCTTGGAACCGCAGCTGAGCATGCTGGCCTCCGACGTCGCGCTGATGCCGCCCAACCAGTTCGTCGAGGCGGTCATCCCTCTGTACTTCGAGGGGCATGCGTACCGCGCCGGCTCTCGGATCCGCGTCACCATCGCCGCCCCGAACGGAACCCAGCCGATCTGGTCCTTCGCCGAGACCGTGCCCCAGGGCACGGCGAAGGTCTCCATCGCCTCCTCGCCGGCGATGCCGTCGAGCCTCGTCCTGCCGGTGGTCCCTGGGGTGAGGATCCCCACCCCGCTGCCGCCCTGCCCCAGCCTGCGCAACGAGCCTTGCCGGGCATACCAGCCCTTGCACGACCTGACCTCCAGTTAGGAACCTTCAGCCCCTGTACACGTCGCGGCGGTGCCCGACTCGGACGACGTGGACTACGAGACGATCCTCGAGCACCTCATAGACGATCCGATACACGCCGACTCGGACCCGGTAAGCGTGGTCTTCTCCGGTGAGCTTCGTGCAACCAGGCGGCCGGGGGTTGTCGGCGAGGAGATCGATCGCCGCGCGCACCCTCTGCTGTTCTCCGCGGGGCAGCGCGGCAAGCGCTTTCATGGCGCGGCGGGCGATCTCGACGCGGTATCGACTCAACGAAGGCCGAGGTCGGCCTTGACCTCCTCCCAGGGCACGTAGTCGTCTTCATCCCGCGCAGCCGCAAGCTCAACGCGATCGACGGCATCCTCGGCAGCCTCGACAAGAGCGTCATAAGAGCTTGCGTCGACCAGCACCGCCACCCGACGCCCGCGGCGGGTTACGTAGACGGGCTCTCCGCTCATGGCTCGGTCTATCGCCTCGGCGAGGCGGCTTCGTGCCTCGCTCACAGCCAACTCATTCATGTACAAATTGTACATGAATGAGTTGCGAAGCCAGGTTTTGCGGCGAGGTGCCGTCCGTCGTTACACCCAGGCTCAAAGCCCGCGCCCGGCTGCTC
>JBPCRR010000113.1:0-2591 GCA_050996645.1 Acidimicrobiales bacterium
CTCCGATGCCTGTCTCGACGTGGGGCAACACGCCGATCGCCGGGGCCGGGGGCTTGGCCTGCACCTCGGCTTCGGGGGCGTGTGAGCGGGTCTCGTCCAGAGCCGACTGCAGGCGGGTTTGGAAGTCGTCGAGGGCGTGCTCGGCCTCTTCCATGCTGATGTCACCGCGCTTGACCAGCGACTCGGTGTACACCTTGCGAACCGAGCGGCGGGCGTCGATGCGCTTGTACATGAGGGGCTGGGTGTAGCTCGGGTCGTCGCCCTCGTTGTGGCCGTGGCGGCGGTAGCAGACCATGTCGATGACCACGTCCTTGTGGAACCGCTGGCGGTAGTCGTAGGCCATGCGGGCCACCCGGACGCAGGCCTCGGGGTCGTCGCCGTTCACGTGGAAGATCGGCGCCTGGACCATCTTGGCGATGTCGGTGCAGTACTCCGAGGACCGCGCCGCGTCGGGCGCGGTGGTGAAGCCGAGCTGGTTGTTGATGATCAGGTGGATGGTCCCGCCCACCCGGTAACCGGTGATGGTGCTCAGGTTCAGGGTTTCGGCCACGACCCCCTGGCCGGCGAAGGCGGCGTCGCCGTGCAGCAGGAGCGGTAGCACCGAGAACGCCTCCGGTTCGTTGATGACGTCCTGTTTGGCCCGCGCCATGCCCACCACCACCGGGTCGACGGTCTCGAGGTGGCTGGGGTTGGCGGCCAGGTCCACCCGGATCTCGTCGCCTAGGCGGGACTGGAACTTGCCGGTCTGGCCCAGGTGGTACTTGACGTCACCAGAGCCTTGTGTCGAGTCGGGGTCGACGTAGCCCTCGAACTCCTTGAACAGCTGCTCGTAGGACTTGCCCACGATGTTGGCCAGCACGTTCAACCGGCCCCGGTGCGACATGCCCCTGACCGCTCCGTCGAGGTGGTCACCGGCCGCCTTCTCCAACAGCGCGTCCAGGATGGGGATGGCGCTCTCGGCCCCTTCGATCCCGAAACGCTTCTGGCCCAGGTACTTGGTGGCCAGGAACTTCTCAAAGGCCTCGGCTGCGTTGAGCCGTCCTAGGATGTGGCGCTGCTCTTCCTGGGTGAGGGTGGCGTCAACACCCTCGACCTGAGCCTGGACCCAGGCCTTCTCCTCCGGCTCCTGGATGTGCATGAACTCGATGCCGATGGTGCGGCAGTAAGCGTCGCGCAGCACGTGCAGAAGGTCACCCAGCTTCATGGTCCGGGCCCCGGCGACGCCGTTGGTCAAGAACTCGCGGTCCAGGTCCCAGATGGTGAGCCCGTAGGTGGCGGGGTCGAGCTCGCTGAACATGTGCGGCTCTTTCCACGCCAGTGGATCGAGGTCGGCGATGAGGTGGCCGCGGACCCGGTGCATGTTCACCAGCCGGGCGACCTGCATCTGCTTCTCGACCCGGGCCTCTTCCTGGTCGATCGGGTTGTCGTCGCGGCGCCACTGGACGGCCTCGTAGGGCACGCCGAGGGAGCGGAAGACCTGCACGTAGAAGTCGTCCTCGCCCATGAGCATGTCTGAGACGTGCTTGAGGAACAGCCCGGACTCGGCGCCCTGGATGATGCGGTGGTCGTAGGTGGAGCTGACGGTCATGACCTTGGACAGGCCGAGCTGGGCCAGCGTCTCGGGATCAGCGCCCTGGTAGGTGGCCGGGTAGTCGAGCCGCCCGACACCCACGATCAGGCCCTGACCGGGCATGAGCCGCGGCACCGACTGGACGGTGCCGATGGTGCCGGGGTTGGTGAGCGAGACGGTGGCGCCGGCGAAGTCGTCGGGCGTCAGCTTGTTGGAGCGCACCTTGCGGATCAGGTCCTCGTAAGCGCCCCAGAACCCGCGGAAGTCGAGGGTGTCGGCGTCCTTGATCACCGGGACGAGCAGCGTGCGGCTGCCGTCCTTCTTGGCCACGTCCACCGCCAAGCCGAGGCTGACGTGAGGGTGGTGCACCACGCGGGGCTTGCCGTCGGCGGCCTCGACAAAGGCGTTGTTCATGTTGGGCACCGCGTCGGCGATGGCCCGGACCACGGCGTAACCGATGAGGTGGGTGAAGCTGACCTTGCCGCCGCGGGTGCGCAAGAGGTAGCCGTTGATGACCCGGCGGTTGACCTCGAGCAGCTTGGCCGGCACCTCCCGGAAGCTGGTGGCGGTCGGAACGCCGAGGCTGGCCTCCATGTTGGACACGATCCGGGCGGCGGCACCGCGGAGCGGGTCGCCGGGATCCTGCTCGGGTTGGGCGGCCGGCGTCTTGTCCCCGGCTCCGGCCGGCTCGGGCGTCTCGCTCGGCTTGGTCGCCCCGTTGGTCTGGGTAGCGGGCGAGACGGATGCCGGCTTGGCCGGTGGGGCTGCTTTGGCCTCCGCGCTCGCCGCCCCGTTGGCCGCCACGGCCGATGCCTCGGCTTCGTCCTCGGCCGGCGCTCCCCCAGTGGCCGCTCCGACCTCGTGGTCACTTTGGTAGTCGGCGAAGAACTCCTGCCAGCGCTCGCTCACCAACGAGGGGTCCTCGCGATACTGGTCGTACATCTCGGCGACCAGCCAGGCGTTGGGCCCCAGGGTCTCGGTGTTCACGTCGTCCGTCACGTCGGCCAAGCCTACCGACGTC
>JBPCRR010000167.1:0-9831 GCA_050996645.1 Acidimicrobiales bacterium
CGATCTTGGTGAGCTCGCCCCGATCGGTGGCATCAGAGCCGTATCCCCCGAAGGAGAAGAACCGGTTCAGCCTGGCTCGATGCAACTTGATGTGGGCGGCCGCCTCCACATTGCCGGTCACGATGCCGAGCAGATAGCCGTCCTCGAGCAGCTGCGGCAGCAGCTCCTCCACGCCGTCGAGAACCCGGTACCCCGTAGAGTCGGCCACCGCCTGGTAGAGGTAATGGAGCCGTCGTTCCAACAGCTTGGCGAACTCGGCCCGGCTCGGCTCACGGTGCAACACGGCGACAAAAGTCTGGCGCCCCACCTCGGGGTCGGTCATGCCGGTGTCGGTGAACTGGCCGATATCGGCCGGGATGTCATACAGCTCGTCGAAGGCCATCCGCCACGAGGCGGCCCCGGCCCCGCCAGTGATGATCAACGTCCCGTCGATGTCAAAAAGGATGGCGATGCGCTTGTTCGCCAGAGCTGGTTGGCCGGCCGGCCTCGACGACATCGGCGCGCCAGTCATCGGTCTGGCTTCTCGACGTGACCGCCGAACTGGTTGCGCATGGCGGAGAGGACCTGGTTGGCGAACTGGTCGAGGTCTCGTGAGCCGACCCGGGAGAACAGCGCAGTCGCCAACAGAGGCGAGGGAAGGCCCTCTTCGGTCGCCGCGACACGGGCAACGCAGGGCCGCCAAATAGGCCGTCTTGCGCAAGGCGAACGGCGACCCCACAACACCGACATGGGCTTGCCTCTGAGGAGACGGGACCTCACTGTCGAAGCCGCTCAGACACTACGTCGGTCGTCTGCTGCGTGCAAGGGGAGTCAGGATGGCCGCCAACATGGTCGTGATGGCTCCCGCCTGGTAGACCCCCCAGGATACCTGGTCTCGAGCTGTCTCGGAATCCCGGGGTCACGAACCTAGATGCTACGGGTCATCGGGCGGCACCTCTTTCACCGAGTCGTCTAGGTGGGGGACGCGATGGTTGCGGCCAAGCTCGAGAAGCGTTCGTTGAGGGCATGGACCAGCAGCTCGTGGTCGTGGGCGGTTGGGACGACCAGCCCGAATAGGAAGCCCTCGACTTCCAAAGGCATCGCCATTCCGCCGAGCTCGAAGTAACGAATCCACAGCGCGGCTTGGGAGAGCCCGGCGTCTTGTCGGGCGTCGTCCAGTGCGGCGTTCGGTTGCCTGGGCATGTTCGTTCTCAGCTCAGTCGTTCTGGGTGGCCCGGCGCCCCCGGCCAGCGGGTGCTGCGCGGCGGAGCACGCCGCGCTGGTTCGAGGCCACGATCTGCGCCCCCTCGGCAGGCGAGGCCGGGATGTATGCTGGGATGCGCTGCGCAGCACGCCTTGGGCTTCGCCGGCCGAGACACCTTCGCTTTCCATGAGGGCGCCTTGGGCCAACACGACGGCTGGCCCTTCGTCAGGGCGCCCTCGACCGCTCGGGAGAGCGTCTTGACGGCGGCTTCTTGACGGGCGTCCGCCAGAGGGATAGCCGATGTCTGTCTGGCCAGCGTCGATGCCAGCTTCCCTTGCGGGAGCGGTAGAGAACGCCGGGCCGGCATGATCGCCAGGGCCGTCGAACAGCGGCGGGAGTGCGAATCATCTTGCCTTCACGGTCTGCGGGGCACACACGGTGCGCACGCGGCCCTCGCTATAGAAGGTGAACCCACCGCTACCGTTCCCAGCCGAGAAACCGCACCGCGCCGGCTCGGACGCCAGCAGCCAGCCGCTACGCTCACCGCTAAATAGGGTGAGAGCCCTCGGAGGGAGGCATGACGGAGACAGAGCAGCCGTACGGCGAGTTGGCTGTCGCCTTCGTCGACATCGCCCGCACTCTCTTCTCCGCCAGAACGGTCGGCGAAACACTGCAACGGATGGTTGACTTCGCCGTCGTCACTGTCGAGGGCTGTGATGCCGCCGGCGTCTCTCTCCTGATAGGGGGCGAGGTTGCTACGCCGGTCTACTCCGACCCCATCGCCCTCGGGATCGCCACGATCCGGAGCGAGACAGGCGAGGGTCCCTCCTTCGATGCCATCACTAATGAGGCCGCCGTTTACGCCGAGGACCTGGCCGAGGACCCGCGCTGGCCGTCCTTTGGCCCTCGGGCCGTCGCGTTCGGCATACGGAGCGTGCTGTCGTTTCGGCTGTCGGCCAATGGGACGCTCGGGGCTCTCAACCTCTACGCCCGGTTCCCGCGGGCGTACGGTGCCATCGACCGGACCAGGGCGCTGATCTTCGCCGCCCACGCTGGCCTCGCACTCGGTGCCGCCGAGGCGCTCGAGGATGCGACCGCAGCCCTCGGCAGTGAGATCCACCGGGTCGAGACCCTACGCGGAGCGCTCGTCTCCCGCGAGCTCATCGGCCAAGCCGAGGGCATCCTCATCGAGCGCGAGCGCATCACCGCCGATGAAGCCTTCGGCGTGCTGTGCCGAGCGTCCCAGCATCTGAACGTCAAGCTGCGAGAGGTGGCCAGGTATGTCGTCGAGACCGGCGAAGTCCCCACAAGCTGAGCTCGAAACGGGGCGCGCTGGCCGGCCGTGTGCGCCATGGGGTGAACGGCCATGGCCGACGGCCCCCGGCCTTCTCCACGCCGGCGACCACGGCCCCAGGAGTCATCGGCCTCCTTGTCCAGGCAGTCGTTAACACAGTCCGAGGCCCCTTCGCCCGCCAACCGGACGTCCGTCGGCTTGCCGATCGCGCTCGGCCCCCAGTCACGATGGCCCGGCGTCCTTCGAGCAAACACGGAGTTCTCCTCGTTGGTCAGACTCGTTCAGGCCTTGCCCCACTTTCCATGCTGACGGCGCGGCCGGGCAGGTCTTGGTCCTCCAGCCAGGGCTGCGAGCTGGCCCCAGCGATCAGCGGTCGCCACGCTCGGACTGGGCACATCGATTTCGCCCTGGACCTCGTGTCAGGGTCCCCTCGTCCGGACTGGCTCCTCCGGCCATGGCTCGTCCGGGGGAGCGGGAGGCCCGTAGTGCCGGGACGGGGGCGGTGATCAGCCGGACCGGCGGGTCGGAGAAGACATGGCCCGAGATCAAGCTGGTCAAGACCGACGCTCGCGCCTGCAGCCCTGCGGTACGCACAGTATGGACCAGCATGGCTGCCACGACGCGGTCCGAGCCGATGCCGACTACATGGAATCACCCGTCTTCCTGGCAGGTGTCAAGGAGCTGTTGGCGCTCGCCGGGATCGAGTCGCAGCGATGATGTGCAGCGAGTCGGTGTGGTGGCGTTGTCATCGGCGCCTGGTGGCCGACCACCTGGTGCTGGTGCGAGGCATCACGGTGGTCCACCTCATGCACGACGGTCGTCTCACACCCCACGCCCCGACCGACGGCGTGCGGCTCGTCGACGACGTCGAGTCACGCCGGCGCCGCCGGTCAACTGATTGGCGTTCACCGGTAGCTGCGGCGCTCAATCCGGGCCGGGGTCGGTGCGATTGCCGGCACAGGGGACCGGGGTTGCACCTAGATGGATTGTCGATACCCGAAGAACTCGTGGTCCTGGTTGTATCCGCCGTAGCCGCCGCCGATCTCCACGAAGTCGGCGACGAACTCCACACCCTTGATCCACTTGACCTGCTTGAAGCCGAGCTGGGTCTCGTTGCGCAGCCGCAGCGGGGCACCGTGGCCGAACGACAAGGGCTCGCCGTTCATGTCATAAGCCAGCATCGTCAGGTGATAGCGCATCTGCTCGATCGGGTGCGCGTCGTAATAGACGCCCCCGTCGGCCCCGTCGCCGAGGGAGTAGAAGACAACCCACTTGACCTCGGGCTGCGGGCCGACGATGTCCATGATGGTTTGCATCGACACCCCGCCCCACTTGGCGACGCCCGACCACCCTTGGATGCAGAAGTGCTAGGTGATTTGCTCATGGTGTGGCAGCGCCCGCAACTCGGCCAATGACAGATCGACGGGGTTGTCGACCAGACCATTGATCCGCAGCCGGTAGTCGGCGAAGTCGCCATCGAACAGCACCGTGTACTCGTCGGAGTCGGGGTACTGCCCGTTGTGCCAGAAATACGGAGAGATGTCCGCCTCGGTGTACTCGCCCGGGGTGGAGTCCACGTGCTCGAACAGGCGCTGCGCCGGGCCGATCAACGCGAACCCGACCCGCTGCACCACCCGAGGATGGCGCAGCGTGAACGGGGTCGCCGCGACCCAACCGACAACCACTACGGCCATCGAGATCGCGAAGACCGAGAAGCCGACCCAGCTTTCGTCGTTGCGCGCCGCGTAGATGTGGTTGAGGTTGTTCAGCAAGCCCGTGGTGAAGACGAACGTGACGTGCATCACGATGAAGAAGAGGAACCACACCAGCACCAAGAAATGCAGTGATCGGGCCGTCTGGATGCTGAGCGGCTTGCTGATCCGCTTGAAGCGGGTGGACAGCGCCGGCGACATGCCGAGCCCGCTGATGAGCGCCAGAGGGGCGGCGACGAAGACCGTGATGGAGTAGGCCAGCAACTGGAGGCCGTTGTACGCGACCCACCCGTTGTCGGTCGGCCAGTGCAATGAGAGATATTGGATCAGGACCGATGCCGCGTTGGGAAAGACGGCCCAACTGGTGGGCACCACATGGCGCCACTGCGAGGTGGCGAACAACAAGACGTAGAAAATCAGGCCGTTCAACAGCCACAGGGCATTGGTACCGAGATGCCACCAGCGGGCCAGGCCGATGGAGTGCCGAATCCCCGGCAGGCCAACCTGTCCCGGCAGGCTGATGGAGTCCTGCTTGGCGGTCCACAACGGCTCGGCCGGCACTGGCTTCTGGATTCGGAACCAGTCCTTGCCCGGCGTGCTGTGCCGGGTCCAGTACAGCCGAGGGTGGTCACTGAGAATCTGCACCCCGGACCGGATGATGAAGATCATCAGAAACAGGTTGAAGAAATGCTGCGCACCGACCCAGAGCGGCAGGCCCTGGTGGGCGCGGGCGCTGGCCGATTCGACGGTGCCGGGATAGCGCTCGATGAAGCGCTCCACCGAAGGGATGTTACGCAGGCCCTTTGCAGCCGCCACCGCCATGATCAAGCCGACGAACCCGATTGGGAGGAGCCACAGCAGATTGAACCAGCGGGTGCGGCCGATGCGGACACGAGGTGCGATGCCTTGTGCTTGGGGGATCGAACCGGCCCAGGTGGTCGGATCGACGATGTCCTCGCCGGTCGTGAGCTGCGAGCGAAAGCTCCTTACCGTCTGCAGCAAGAGCCGTGATGGCGCCGGAGCGGCGAGATCCTTTGGCGGAGGCCGGTCGGCGTGGTCAGACATCGATCTCCCTCAACCTGCGCCCGGCCGAGCAGCACGCGGCCTGCCAGGTGCCGGTCTACTCGACGCGGACCGCCGACGGCTCGAAGCCGGACCCAGGAATCCGTCGTCGTTCACGTTTCGGAGCGAGGCGGGAACGGCGGGGAAAGGAAGGCGAGCAGGGTGAGGCCGGTGTGACCGCTGTTCGCCACACGCAGCTCCTCATCGCCCCGGTAGAAGGCAAGAGACCCGGCCCGGAAGGTGACGTTGCCTCTGTCGGCATTGAGCGTCCCTTCACCCTCGACGACGAACAGCATGAGATCCAAAGCACCGTGGGTGTGCGGGGGCAGGACCTGGCCCGGGCTGAGCCGGATGAGACGGACATTGGACCGCGAGCCCTCAAGGAACGGCTGAGCCACCACCCGGTCGCTGTCGTAGCCAGGAGCGTCGGCGAGGGAGATGATGTCCATCCCCGAAGCATCGCACGCCGGGAGTTGTGGCGGTACCGCTGGCGCCTCGGCAGCTTCAATCGCGGGGGGCGGCATGCTCATGGCCAGCATCTCCGGCAACGCCTTGCTCCGCTCAGCCCAGTGCCGACCTCCTCAGGCGCGCGAACGGGCTCGGGTTCGCGACGGTCGGCATCGCGGGCATGCTTGCGGCCGCCCTCAGCATCACGTGCATCAGCGTGCAGGCACGATCGTGTGGCATCTTCAGCGGCAGGTTGTTCGGCTTCACCCTTCTGGTGGGTGCTGGTGCTTGCAGGCGAGCAGGTAGAGCTACTTCTGGCTGAGGGCGGGCCGTTGGGAACAATGAGCTCCGCGAGTACATGGAAGTCTGGGGATACGCCGACGCCGCCAGATGGGTCTACGGCCAGGCCGTCGAACCGGGGGACTGGCGGCCCGACGCTCCCCTCGCCCTCACCGAGCTCAGGCACGCACATGAACTCGCCTTGGGGCCGGTCTGGGGAGTCGCCCGGCATCCGAACGCAACTCCCGGCGAGAAGCCAGGAAGCTTCCGGGAGCACGATATCCAACCGTTCCCCGGCGGCATGGCGCCGCCGTCGTGGGTCGAGGTTCCCGCGGCCATGGCTGACTGGGTTCGTTCGTTGGGGTCGATCACGTCCGCGGAGAATGTCATCGAAAGGATCGCAGCCGCCCACGGTGAGTTCGAGCGGGTCCACCCGTTCCTGGACGGGAACGGGCGCACCGCGCGGTTGGTGATGAACCTGCTGCTAGTGCGCTGTGGATACCCGCCCGCCATCGTCTACACGAGGGACCGCACCGACACCTCAACGCCCTTCGGCGAGCCGACTCGGGAGACCCAGGCCCACTCGGCGAAATGGTCGCATGCGCCGTGCTCGACAACCTGTACCGGTTCGTGGTGCCTGCGGTGCCTGGGCCCCGCCGGCTCGTCCCGCTGGCGGCGCTGGCCACCAAGGACCGGAGCGTCTCGACTCTGAGAGCGGCCATCGAACGCGGACGGCTCCGAGCCCAAAAACGCCCAGACGGTTAGTGGGGAAGCAGCAAGGCCTGGGTCGACGAGTGTCTCGCCAGCAAGCACCAGCGTGGGAAAGGACGAGCATGAGACCTGGCGATCCACTCCGGCTCGGAGGCCGGCTTGCAACGAAGACCGTCCGATTGGCCATCCCAAAATTTGCAGCCAAAACCGGTCAGCAGGTCGCACGCCAACCGAGGGCAAATCGCGAAAGTCCTGGTAGCGGCCTATGGCGACCTACGCCCCAAACAGGTGTTCACGCTTTTCGAGACCGTTCGATTTGGCCGCTCTCGTATGCCTCCTCGAACACCCGAGCATACCTGCCCCAACGCCGTAGCCTCCTTCTCGATGCAACCGGTGTTGGTCTTCGATGGGGATTGCGGGTTCTGCACGTCCTCAGCACGGTGGGCGGCGAAAGGCTGGACGGGCGACGCGCGGGCGGTCGCCTGGCAGCACCTTGGGCCCGACGGCCTCGTCCGCCTGGGGTTGACGGTCGCCCAGGCGCAGGCGGCAGCGTGGTGGGTCGACGAGTCCGGCGCTGTGTTCCGCGGCCACCGCGCCATCGGAAAGTCGCTCCTGGCCTGCAGGGGTTGGAGGAGAGCCGCGGGCGCCCTCGTGCTCACACCCCCGCTCGGCTGGGTGGCTGCCGGCGTCTACCGTTTGGTTGTCAGGTATCGCCACTGGCTCCCCGGATCGACGGAGGCCTCCAAGAGCCAGGCCGCGACCAGGCGTTAACGCGCGCTCCTGGCTTTCGCGGGGCTGTGCCCGCGGTAGGCGAGCTCGGCGGCCGCGTCTCCCATGGCCAGGAACAGCTCCGTCGCGTCGCGCACCAGTCGCTCCCGGCTCAGCTTGACCCGGCCCTGCAGCCAGTCCATTAGGAGCTGAGAGAAGCCACCGATGAGTATCGAGGTGCCGACCCGAGTGACCTCGTCGTGGGCCACGGCGGCTGGCTGGCGGGCCGCGGCGTAGGTCTCGATGAAGGCGGCGACGGCCTTTGAGGTTTCCAGGCGCCGGCGGTTGAGGGCCTCGTTCCCCAGTCCCTCGACGTAGAGGACCCGGCCGCGGCGACGATCGGAGTCCACGAAGTCGACAACAGACGAGATGACGGATCGCGCTTGGAGGGCGGGGTCCCCGTGGGAACCGTCGAGCACCTCGAGCACCACCGCAGACAGGTCTTCCACCACCCGGTCGTAGACCGCCACCGCAAGTTCGTCGACGTCGCCGAAGCTCTCGTAGAAGTATCGGGGGTTGAGCCGCGCTGTGGCCAGGACCGCCCTGACAGTCATGGCGTCCAAGCCCTTGGTGCCCATGAGTTCCAAGCCGGCGTCGACGAGCAGGCGGCGCCGCTGCGAACGGCGGTCCGCCGGCGACACCCCTGCCCAGCGCCGGGTGCTCGGGATCAGCTCAGAAGTTGGCAACGTCCGTTACCTTAGTCTAGAGTTGGCAACAGATGTAGCCAACAACAGGTGTAGCCAACAACGGGTCTAGCAACGGGAGAAGCGTGGCAGTCGAGAGCGTGGTGATAGCGGGTGGGGGTGTGGCCGGGCTGGGCACCGCCTTGGCCATGGCCCGCCAGGGCCACTCCGTGACCCTGCTCGAGCGCGACGACACCGCGCCGATCGCCACAGCACAGGACGCGTTCGAGGTGGCCCGGAGGGGGGCGCCGCAGGTGCATCAGACCCACGGCTTCCTGGCCCGCGCGGCGGTGGTTCTTCGCGAGAGGTTCCCCGACGTGCTGGACACCCTTCTCGACGCCGGCTGCACCACCATGTCCCTGGCGCCCGCAGGAGCCGCGCCCGAGCCTGGCGACGAGGATCTCGGGGTGTTGATAGTGCGCCGCACGACGTTCGAGTGGGCGCTGCGAAGGGCGGTGGTGGCCGAGCCCGGGATCGAGGTTCGCGAAAGCGTTACGGTCAGCGCGCTCATGGGCACCGCTGGCTCCGGCGAGGCGACACCCCCTGTGGTCAGCGGGGTGACCTTGGCCGACGGCAGCGCGGTCGAGGCGGACATCGTCGTCGCTGCCACGGGCCGGCGCTCCGGCGTGCCGGGCTGGCTGGCCCCCCTGGGGGTCAACACCGGCGAGCGCGTGCATGAAAGCGGACTCGTCTACCTCACGCGCTGGTACAAGCTGGCGGACGCCCTGGTCCTGCCGCCTTCCCCGAAGCTCGGCGGGGATCTCGGATTCGTCAAGTACCTGGTGGTGCCAGGAGACGGTCAAACCTTGTCGGCGACGTTCGCGGTGCGCACCGACGACGCCGAGCTGCGGGCTGCCCTCAGCGATCCCCAGCGTTTCGACAGAGCGTGCCACAGCTTGCCCGGCCCCGACCAGTGGTTCGGTCAGCTCATCCTCGAGCCCATGGGGCCGGTGAGGCCGATGGGCGGCCTCATCAACCGAATCAGGACCTTCGTGGACGAGCGTGGCCAGCCTCTCTGCGCGGGCTTCCACGCCGTCGGCGATGCTCACACCTGCACCAATCCCCTCTATGGCCGGGGGTGCTCCTTGGCGCTCGTGCAGGCGGGCCTCCTCGCTGACGCGACCGCCGCCCATCCAGGCGATCCGGCCGGCCGGGCGCTCGCCTACGAAGCGGCTTGCGACGTGGAGGTCAAGCCGTGGTGGGACGTGTCGGTGCAGATGGACAAGGCCGGGGCGGATCCGTCGGGCTTTGTGGCGGGCGCTGGCGCTGGTGCCCAAAGAGGGCTGCGGGCTCTGCTGTTCGCGGCCGACAAGGACCCCGTGATAGGCCGGGGCCTCGCCCGGTTTTGGAATCTCCTCGCCACGCCGCTAGACCTCATGTCAGACCCCCATCTCATGGAGAGGATCGCCGCAGTGATGTCGGATCCCCAAGCCCCCCTGTTGCCGCCACCCGACGGGCCCTCGCGCCTTGAGTTTCTCGAAGAGCTGGTGGCGACGCCGTGACCAGCGAGTTCCCCGACACCCCGAGGTTGCTCCGCCGCCCCGACATCGACCTGGCCGTGTACGAATCCGGGCAGGGGCGGCCGGTCATCCTTTCGCACGGCTTTCCCGAGCTGGCGTTCTCGTGGCGACACCAGCTGGCGGCTCTAGCGGGCGCCGGGTACCACGCCCTGGTCCCCGACCAGCGCGGCTA
>JBPCRR010000196.1:0-5788 GCA_050996645.1 Acidimicrobiales bacterium
AGGCCGCCTTCGCCGGAGCTCTCGGGGTTCGCCTCGGGGGTACCAATCGCTACAGCGACAGGGTCGAGCAGCGTCCAGCCCTCGGCACCGGGCGCGGCCCCGAGCGGGCGGACATAGCCCGAGCCACCAGGCTGAGCCGGGACGTGACGATCGCCTTGGGCGCGGCGCTGGGCGCCGCCGCGGCGGGTGGGCGCCTGCGAAGACGGCCGGCGTGATCGCCGCCGGCGTCCACGGGGGCGACGGGGCCAAGCTGGCCAGGGCCCTCGGCGTGGCCCCCGACGAGGTCCTGGATCTATCGGCGAGCCTCAACCCACTCGCTCCCGACCCAACCCCGGTCCTCGCGGCGCACCTGGACTCGATCCGGAGCTACCCCGATCCGGAGCCGGCGGGCGCCTCTGTGGCTGCGGCGATCGGGGTGGACCCCGAGACGCTGCTGCTCACCAACGGCGCCGCTGAGGCGATCGCGCTCGTAGCTGCCGAGATGCCAGTCGGGTCGGTGGAGGACCCCGAGTTCTCGCTGTACCGTCGCCACCTAGGCGTCCTCGACCCCACCGCGCCGAGGTGGCGCTCCAACCCCCACAACCCGACCGGCGCGCTGGCGGGCGCGGGCGAGGAGGCGGGAGTCTGGGACGAGTCCTTCTGGCCCCTCTGCACTGGGTCCTGGACCCGCGGCGACGCCGGCCTGGGGGCGGTGGTGATCGGGTCCTTGACCAAGCTGCTCGCGTGCCCCGGCCTGCGGGTGGGATACGTGCTCTGCCCAGATCGTGCGATGAGGGAGCGGCTGGCCGCCCGCCAGCCGGCTTGGTCGGTAAACGGGTTGGTTTGCGCAGCCCTGCCAGAGATGCTCGCGGCCGTCGAGCTCGCGCGATGGGCGCGGGAGGTCGCGAAGCTTCGTGAGCGCCTCGGCGGCTGCCTGCGCCGCCACGGCCTTGCGCCTCTGGCATCGGACGCCAACTGGCTGCTCGTAGATGCGCCTGGGTTGAGGGAGCGGCTGGCGGCCCGCGGCGTGCTGGTGCGCGACTGCGCCAGCTTTGGGATGCCCGGCGTCGTGAGGATCGCCGTTCCGTCGCCCTCCGGCTTGGACCGTCTCGACTCCGCCCTGGCTGAGACCCTGGCCGCGGCCCCGTCATGAGCCAGGAAGGCTTGACCGGGGCCTTGATGGTGTGCGGCACCACGAGCGACGCCGGCAAGACCACGCTCGTCACAGCACTGTGCCGGGTGTTGGCGCGCAGGGGTGTCAGCGTGGCGCCGTTCAAGGCGCAGAACATGGCCCTCAACTCCGCCGTGACGCCGAGCGGTCATGAGATCGGGCGCGCGCAGGCGGCGCAGGCGGCGGCGGCGGGCGTGGCGCCCGAGGTGGCCATGAACCCGATCCTGCTCAAGCCCACCTCGGACCACTCCAGCCAGGTGATCGTCAGCGGCGAGCCCTGGGCGACGCTGGACGCGGCCGCCTACCACCGCGCCAAGCCGGAGCTGCTCGGCCTGGTCCTCGAGTACTTGGCCGATTTGCGCCGTCGCTTCGACGTGGTCCTCTGCGAAGGCGCCGGCAGCCCGGCCGAGATCAACCTGCTCGACTCCGACATCGTCAAACTGCGCCTCGCGCTCCAGGCTGGTGTGCCGGCGGTGGTGGTGGGCGACATCGACCGGGGCGGCGTGTTCGCCGCGCTGTACGGGACCGTGATGCTCCTGCCCCCGGAGCTGGCTGCGATCATCAAGGGCTTCGTCATCAACAAGTTCCGCGGGGACCCTGCTCTGCTCTCCACGGGCCCAGCGGAGCTGGCGCGCCGTTGCGGTGTGCCGACCCTCGGGGTGGTTCCGATGCTCCAGGGGATCGGGATCGACGCCGAGGATTCGTTGGCCCTGGACGGGCCTTGGGCGCCCGGAGCCCCGCTACCCGCGGTGGACGGCAAAATGGCGGGCGCCAGCGCGGTGGGGAGCAGCGTGGTTGGGGGCAGCCGCGCATCCCTCGACGTGGCGGTGATCCGCTTCCCGCGCATATCGAACTTCACCGACCTCGATCCCCTGCGACTGGAGGCCGGAGTCAGCGTGCGGATGGTCGACTGCGCGGGGGCGCTCGCGCGCCCGGACCTGGTCATCCTGCCTGGCACGAAGGCGACGGTTGCGGACCTGGAATGGCTGCGCACGAGCGGCCTCGCCGCTGGGGTGACCGCCCTCGCCGCCACGCCGGGTGTCACGATCCTCGGCATGTGCGGCGGCTATCAGATGCTCGGCACGCGGATCGTGGACGCGGTGGAGGCCAGCCATGCGGCGGACGTGCAAGGCCTGGGGCTCCTGGCGGTGCGGACGAGGTTCGACCCGGCGAAGGTCACGCGGAGGGTGTCGGGGCGCGCCCTCGGCCACCCGATCGCCGGCTACGAGATCCGCCACGGCCGCACGACCGGGGCGGCTAAGTCCTGGGTGGAGCTCGACCAGGTCGGCGCCGTCGGTGCCTCTGGCACCACGATCGCGGCGAGCCGGGATGCAACCTCGGCCAGTGACGGAGCGGTGCTCGGGACAAGCGTGCATGGGCTGATGGAAGCCGACGGCTTTCGCGGCGCATTCCTGGCGGCGGTTGCGCGGCGCGCGGGCAGGCAGTGGCGTTCCTCTGGCGCCTCCTTTGCCGCAGCGCGCGAGGCGCGCTTCGACCTGCTTGCCGATGTGGTGGAGGCGCATCTCGACATGGCGGCCGTCGAGTCGCTCATCGCGTCGGCGCGACCGGTGCGGCGCAGGGATCCCGACGGTGCCCTCGCATGATCCTGTATCTCACCAACGCCCCGAGCGAGATCCTCGCGCTGCGGTCCATCATCGAGGGCCTGCCGGCGGGCTTCCCGCCGGTGCGCGCCGCCGACGTCACCCACCTCGGGCGGGCGCCGGATCTGGAGGGGGTCGCGGCGGTGATGGTGCGCCTCCTGGGAGGGCGCAGCGCATGGGCGGCACCCTTCGACGAGCTGCGCCGGCGGTGCGCGGCCTCGGGGGTGCCGCTGCTGGCCTTCGGCGGGGAGGCAGCCCCCGACGCCGAGCTCACGGCCGCGTCGAGCGTGGCCAACTCGACGGTGGCGCAGGCGTTCGAGTACCTGGTGCACGGCGGCCTGTCCAACCTCGAGCACCTCTTGCGCTTCGTGGCCGACGCGGTCCTCCTAGGTGGCTTCGGCTTCGATCCACCGGCCGTGGTCGCGGCGATCGGCGTCTACCGGACCAGCGGACCACGGGACGCTCCCCACGTCGGTGTCGTGTTCTACAGAGCGCACCTGATCGCCGGGAACACAGGGTTCGTGGACGACCTCTGCGACGCCATCGAAGCCCGCGGAGCGAGAGTCAGCGCGCTGTGGTGCTACTCGCTGCGGCCCACCCCGTCGGATGCCGAGGAGCTGGGAACGGTGTCGGCGAGCGGTGGAAGAGTGGAGGCCCTCGAGCTGCTGGCCGGGCTGGCGCCCGACGCGGTGGTGACCACGGTGCTGGTGTCGGGCACCTCAGCGCAGGACGGTCTCAGCTGGGACGCAAGTGCCCTCGGGGCCCTCGGGGTGCCTGTGCTGCAGGCGGTAACGGCTACCGACGCGCAGGAGGCCTGGGCGGCCAGCGCGGCCGGCCTTTCGCCAATCGACGTGGCGATGCGGGTGGCGATCCCCGAGTTCGACGGTCGGATAGTCGGTGTGCCGTTCAGCTTCAACGAGGAGGTCGACGACAGCGTCGAGCTGGGTACGCCGGTCAGCGCCTACCGCACCAGGGCCGATCGAGTGGACCGGGTCGCGGGGCTGGCGGTGCGGCTGGCCCGGCTGAGGGGCAAGGCGGTGCGGGACCGCCGTGTCGCGATCGTGCTGTCGGCCTACCCGACCAAGCGCAGCCGGATCGGCAACGCGGTGGCCCTCGACACGCCGGCGTCGGTGATCGAGCTCCTGCACGCGCTGGCCGCCGCGGGCTACCGGGTGGACCGGATCCCCACCGGCGGTGACGAGCTCATGGCGGAGCTGATCGACGCCTTCTCCTACGAGCGCGAGACCTTGTCCGCGCAGCAGCTGGCGGCGGCGCCCGGTCGCCTGGCGGCCGATGTCTACAGCGCCTGGTGGGCTGAGGTCCCGCCGGCACCGAGGGCGCAGGTGGAGGCGGCGTGGGGCGCCGCACCCGGCGACGTCTATCGCGACCCGACCTCCGGCGACCTGGTGTTCCCAGGAGTGGATCTGGGCGGGGTCATGGTGACCGTGCAGCCGCCGCGGGGCTTTGGCGACAACCCGGTCGCGGTGTACCACTCGCCAGACCTGGCGCCGACGCATCACTACCTGGCGTTTTACCGCTGGCTCGACGCCGCCTGGGGCGCGGACGCCGTGGTCCACGCCGGCAAGCACGGCACCTTGGAGTGGTTGCCGGGCAAGGGGGTCGGGTTGTCGGCGGACTGCTACCCCGACCTGGCCCTCGGCGACCTGCCGCTCGTGTACCCGTTTGTGGTCAACGACCCGGGGGAGGGGACCCAGGCGAAGCGGCGGGCGCACGCGACGATCGTGGACCACCTTCTGCCCCCGATGACACGGGCCGACACCTACGACGACGTCGCTCGCCTGGAGCAGCTCCTTGACGAGCACGCCCACGTCGGAGCACTCGACCCGTCGAAGCTGCCCGCAGTAAGGGAAAAGGTGTGGGAGCTGCTGGTGAGCGCCGAGATCCATCGGGACCTGGGACTGGCCAACCGGCCCGGGGACGACGCGTTCGACGACCTGGTCAACCACGTGGACGGCTACCTCTGCGAGCTCAAGGACGCGCAGATCCGTGGCGGTTTGCACACCCTCGGCGTCGCGCCTGTAGGTGAAGCCGAGCTGGACCTCGTGCTGGCGCTCACCCGGCTCCCGCAAGGCGCCGTGCCCTCGCTGCGCGCGAGCGTTGCCGAGCGTCTCGGCGTCGCGCTGGAGGGCGCCGGCGTGCATCAGCTCGACGCGGTGGAGGCCGAGTGCCGCCGCCAGTTGGAGGCGTTGCAGGCGAGTGGTTGGCCGGCGGGTGCCGGCGGGGCCGACGACGCGACGCTGGTGTGGGTCTGTGAAGTCCTGGTGCCGGCGCTTCGGCGTACGCCCGACGAGATCGCCGCAGTGCTGGCCGCCCTGGACGGTCGTTGGGTGCCACCGGGGCCGAGCGGGGCTCCGACGCGGGGGATGGCGCACGTGCTGCCGACCGGGCGCAACTTCTACTCGGTGGACCCCAAGGCGCTCCCCTCTGCACTGGCGTGGGAAGTGGGGCGGGGCCTGGCAGAGGCATTGTTGGCCCGCCACCTGGCGCAAGAGGGGCGGTACCCGAGCACAGTCGGTCTGGTCATCTGGGGGACGGCGGCCATGCGAACGGGCGGAGACGACGTTGCCGAAGCACTCGCGCTGCTCGGCGTCCGCCCGGTCTGGCAGGCAGAGTCAGGACGCGTGACAGGAGTTGAGCGCGTTCCCGACGAGGAGCTCGGGCGGCCGCGCGTCGACGTGGTGATGCGGATCTCCGGGTTCTTCAGGGACGCCTTCCCCCACCTCGTCGCGCTCCTCGACGAGGCGGTCGAGCTGGCTGGATTTTCCGCGGACGGAGACCCCCGCATCTTCGGAGCCAAGCCGGGCGCGTACGGGTCGGGCATCCTTGCGCTCATAGACAGCGGCGACTGGCGAAGCGACCAGGACCTGGCCGAGGTCTACCTGGCCTGGGGCGGCTACAGCTACGAGCGCGCCGGGATGGGCCGTGCGGCACCAGAGGCGATGAAGCGGCGCTTCTCCGCGATAGAGGTCGCGATCAAGAACCAGGACAATCGGGAGCACGACATCTTCGACTCCGA
>JBPCRR010000210.1:0-2753 GCA_050996645.1 Acidimicrobiales bacterium
GCCCCCTCGCCGTCCCCACCCACACCACCACCCCCTCCGTTGGTCTGCGGCCTGTCCTCCCCCCCGCCCTCCCCTCCGCGGTCCAGGTGTGGCACAGGTACGTGGACCCCTCGCAGTCGCCAGCAGACACCACCTACAGCTTCCTCAGCTCAGGGGTGTTCCTCGACAAGACGGTCATGAAGGCCGGTAGCCAGGACGCCACCTGCGCCTTCTCCCCGCCGCTGCCCGTGCCGGCGTGGCCGCCGACGGTCGGGGCCACGTTTGCCGGCAAGGCGACCTGCACCGGCGTCAGCTTGACCGTGACCGTAAAGGGCCGCATCACCGGCACCAAGGACGTGACCATCGACGGCAGCGTGCACCACACCTTCGTGCTCGACGCCACCGAATCCATCTCCGGGGCGGTGACGGGCACCGGCACCCAGGTGGCGTGGGTCGACCCGGCCACCAGCTTGGTCCTCCACGAGGTCAACACTCTCCAAGGAAACTACGGGGTGTTCAGTTTCTCGAGCACGGAGACCGGCGACCTCGAGTCGACCCACCCGAGCTAGCGCGGGCCCCCTGGGCCGGGTGGCGGAGCTTTGCCGGTGCCGGTGCCGGGACCGGGGCTGGATCAGTCGGCGTCGGCGATGCGGCGCTCGGCGGCGTTGCGCTGCGCCCAGAGCTTGCGGCGGCGCTTCCAGAACGGGGACTTCCAAACCTTGAACCCCCGCCGGCGTCCCGGCTTCGGACCGTCCTTGACGCGCGGCGAGGTCTTGCGGGCCAGGTCGTGAACGCCCTCCGGGCACCTCAGGTCGGCGTCCTCGAGCGCGTCGGGATCCAACGCAAGGGTGTGCAAGGTGGTTCGCGCGCTGTGGCGGGCCTGGCGGGCGGTCTGGCGGCGATGCTCCACGGCGCCGGGGACCTCTGCTGGGGTTTGGCTCACTCGGCCTCCTCCTGTTGCATCATGGCTCCTGCATCGTGGCTCCGGCCCGATGACGGCGTCGGAGCCATTCGGTGCCATCGTCGCGCGTTTGAGACGGCTTGGCCAGGATCAGCCCTTGTCGCCCTCCGCCGCCTCGCCGGAGGGGCCGGCAGGAGCCGGTGGGCCGGCAGGGGACGACGGAAGGCGGAACACCGTCGCGCGGTAGTAGGCGAGCTCGGCGACGCTCTCTTTGATGTCGTCGAGCGCCCGGTGGGCGCCGGCTTTCTTCGGAGCGCCGGCGTAGGCCTCGGGGTACCACCGCCGCGCCAGCTCCTTCACCGTCGACACGTCGATCGAACGATAGTGCAAGAAGTCATCGATCTCGGGCAGCCATGCGGCCAGGAACCTCCGGTCGGTTCCGATCGAGTTGCCGCAAAGGGGCACGGTCCGGGGCTTGCTGATGTGGTGGCAAAGGAACTCCAGGGTCGCCCGGCCCGCCTCATTCAACGACACGGTCGAGGCCTCGATGGCGGGGAGCAGGCCGCTCTTGGTGTGCATGGAGCGCACCACGTCGTCCATGCCCGCGATGTCCTCGGCGGCGATCGAGACCACCAAGTCCGGGCCTTCGGCCACCACCTGCAGGTCGTCGTCGGTCAACAAGGTGGCTATCTCCACGATCCGGTGCCGTCCCGGGTCGAGTCCGGTCATCTCGAGGTCCATCCACGCGAGCATCGACGCGACGGTATACGGCCGGTACCTTGGGCGGGTGCTCGTGGTACCCATGCTGCGTCTCGACGCGGACCTCGCAGCCCCCACGTACGCCCGCCCGGGCGACGCCGGCGCTGACCTCTCCGCCCGGGTCGACGTCACGGTGGCACCCGGCGGCGGTCGTGCGCTGGTGCCCACGGGCGTGTGTGTGGCGATACCCGAGGGCTACGCCGGCTTCGTCCTGCCGAGGAGCGGTCTGGCGCTACGCCACGGGGTCACCCTGGCCAACAGCCCCGGGCTGATCGACTGCGGCTACCGCGAGGAGGTCCAGGTGGTGCTCCTCAACACCGACCCGGCCACCCCTTTCGAAGTCCGCCGCGGCGACCGGATCGCGCAGCTGGTGATCCAGAAGGTGGAGGAGGCCACCTTCGCCGCGGTGGAGGAGCTGCCCCCGACGGCGGGGCGCTCCGGGGGCTTCGGCCACACGGGTCGCTGAGATGCCCGAGCTGCCCGAGGTCGCAGCGTTGGCGCGGTTCCCCACCGAACGAAGCGCCGGCACGGTCGTCGAGCGAGCGGAGGTGGCCGCACTCTCGGCACTGAAGACCTTCTCGCCCCCGATCGACGCCCTCCACGGCCGCCAGATCGCCTCATGGAAGCGGTGGGGCAAGTACCTGGGCATGGATGCCGGGGGGCTGTGGCTGATCACCCACCTCGCACGGGGTGGGTGGGTGCAATGGCGCGAGCGGACCCCGCCGGCGCGCGCCAAGCCCGGAAGAGGCCCGCTTACGCTCCGGGTAGGGCTCTCGAGCGGAGCGGGCTTCGACATCACCGAGCAGGGGACCGAGAAGCGTCTGGCGCTGTGGGTGGTGGGGGAGCCCCAGGCCGTTGACGGGCTGGCGCGCCTCGGCCCGGACCCGCTGTCGGAGGACTTCGACGTCGGGGCCCTCGCGGCGCTCCTTGCCGGCCGGCCCGGCCACCTAAAGAACGTGCTGGTCGACCAGTCGGCGCTGGCCGGCGTCGGCAACGCCTACTCCGACGAGGCCCTCCACGCCGCCCGGCTGTCGCCTTTCAAGCCGGCGGCCAAGATGACCGAGGAGGAGGTCGCGCGGCTGCACGGGGCGCTGGTGGGGGTCCTGTCCGACGC